>NZ_JAUBTL010000009.1:18057-152754 GCF_036702475.1 Microcoleus sp. D2_18a_B4 | reverse complement strand
CCCGCCCGTCCTTTTTGGACGGGCGGGACGCCCATCCCACAATCTTGTGGAAGTTATTTAATTCTCATTCCTATGGTTCTTTGTCCTTAAACTCGATAACTACAGCGGCTTCGGCAGCAAAGGTCGAATCAGCTCCATAATTCGATCCGAATTAAAATTATTGATATAACCGGTTAGTGCTTGGGACAAACTTGCTTTGGATTCGGGAATTTGTACGAGTAATTCGTTCATAACTTCGGTATCGAGATAGTAAGCGGCTTGATACATTTGTTCTAACCACTGAGGGGGCATCATGGATATATCTTCTACAGACACCGTTTCAACTAATTGTTTTTGTGGAGTTTGTTCTACGACTTCGTAGATATATTGTACTCCCAAATATTTAGCGAGTTTGTCAAAAAGTTCTCTCTGCTGAAATGGCTTGCTTATAAAGTCGTTGCAGCCAGCCATAAGAACTTTCTCTCGATCTTCTTCCAAAACACTGGCAGTTAAAGCAATAATGACAGTTTCTTGGCTCTGAGGGCGTTCTCTAATATATTTAGTAGCTGTGTAGCCATCCACGATCGGCATTCGTATATCCATCAGAATCAGGTGCGGCCGCCAACTCTCCCACAGTGAGAGTGCCTCCACTCCCTGTTTTGCTTCTCTCACCTCAAAACCAACCGAGGTAAGGATCTCGACTAACAAGCGGCGATTTTCTTCTAAATCTTCAACAATAAGAATGCGGTAAGTCGGTTGTCCGGGAGCTAAACCAATTACTCTTTGATTAATTGATTCTGGGGGTAAGGATTCTGCTTGAGGTAACTGTACACCAATCTCAAATGAAAAAGTGCTACCTCGGTGCAAAGTGCTTTTAACCCGAATTTTACCGCCCATGAGTTTGACGAGTTTTTGACTAATTGCTAAACCCAGCCCAGTGCCTTGACTCAAATTATTCCCAGCTTGGGCTTGCACGAATACCTTAAATAATTTATCAATTTCTGTGGGCGCAATTCCCACGCCTGTATCCTCAACTTCAAAATATAGGTGACAGGATGTTTTGTTTCTTTGTGCTGCTCTTACCCGTAGGGTGACGCTTCCTTGATTGGTAAACTTAATCGCATTACCGAGAAGATTGACCAAGACTTGATAGAGTTTTTTCTCGTCGCTATGCACAAATTGAGGAATGTCGGGATCGATCTCGAAAATTAGTTGCAATTCTTTAGATTGGACTTTAACTTGGAACATTTCTTCAATAGAAGTCAGCAAACTTGTCAAATCAAAGTCAGAAGGATTGAGGCTCATCCGTCCGCTCTCTATTTTCGATAAATCTAAAATATCGTTGATCAAGTCCAATAAATGTCTACCGCTACGATTGACAATCTGTAAACGTTCTTGGAGAGAAGGAGTCAGATTTCTCTCATAGCTCATCAATTGCGTGAATCCCAAAATTGAGTTGAGGGGGGTGCGGAGTTCGTGGCTCATATTGGCGAGGAAGACTGTCTTGGCTTGGTTTGCTTCATTTGCCTGATGAAATTCCAACTCCGCTTGTTTGCGATCGCTAATGTCAATTAAATATCCCAAAATTTCTACTGGTGTACCTGAATTATCTCGAATTAGCCTAAGCTGACCGAGCATCCAGCGATAAACTCCATCGGAGCGACGAAAACGGTATTCGTGGAAATAAAAATCATTAACCAATACATTTGCTAAGCCATTAAGCACTGGTTCTACATCATCTGGGTGTAAGTGATTCACCCAAAATTTAGAATCTTCTAAAAACTCGCTGCTTTCGTAGCCCAATATATCTTTGATATTTTCGCTCATGAACGTTGCTCCATAATCGCCCGCAGGTTTACTGCTAAAAATGAGCACGGGGCTGTAGTTTAGAAGAAAGTTGAGGCGATTTGTTGTAGCTTGCAAGGCTTGCTCAGCCAGTTTTAGCTCTGTTGCGTCCTCCTGAACAGCAACATATACAGTTCCGTATTCAGGATGCTCAAACCTGGATGTATGAACTCTGCACCAAAAGAGAGTTCCATCTTTCTTTATATTGTGGACTTCATATTTCGCTTCCCCGGTCTGTTCAATTTGAGTTACGATATCTAGAACGGTTACATCTGGTGTAACCTTTGTATCGACATAATTCAAAACACCAACTGATTGACCGACGAGTTCGCCCTCTGTGTAGCCAAACATAGCGTCAAAGGTAGGATTGGTATAGACGATCATGAGGTCTGAGGCTTTGATTAAACACACTCCTCCTGCCATGTTATTCATGATAACGCTTTGAAGTTCTAGCGTTTTTTGAGCTTCTTTTCGAGCCGTAATTTCTTGTATCTGAGAAATAAAATGCAGCGGCTTTCCCTGTTCATCTTGTACTAGCGAGCCATTAAGAATAATCCAAATAATATGTCCTTGTTTATGGAAATACCGTTTTTCCAGTTGGTAAGTTGAAATTGTTCCTGCTAATAGCTGATGTGCATAACTAAGATCCAGGTCTAAATCGTCGGGATGGGTAATGTCTTGGAAAGTTAACGCTAACAACTCTTCTGAGGAGTACCCAAGAATCTGACATAAGGCAGGATTGACTTTAATCCAGTGCCCATCAAGTGAAACCATCGCCATTCCAATAGACGCATTTTCAAACGCATTCCGAAACTGCTCTTCACTGTTTCGTAATGCCATCTCAATTTGTTGGCGATCGCTAATATCGCGCAGAATAACAGTAAATACCGTTTCGTCTCTCATTTCCAGCTTAGAAATAGAGGCTTCAGCCGAAAACTGCGTTCCATCTTGACGACGAGCCAAAATCTCGCCTCGTTCTCCCATCCTTCGCGCTCTGGTAGAAGACTGTGCAAATTGTTTGATATGCTGCGGGTGTGCATCTCTAAACTGTTCTGGCAGCAGTAAATTCAGTGGCTCCCCTAAAATATCCTCAATTTTATAGCCAAACATCTTTTCTGCCCCTTTATTAAACAGGGTAATGCGTTGAGTGCGATCGACTGAAATAATTGCATCATTGGCGATTTCTAGAATTCCCGCAAAACGAGCCTGCGATTTTTGTAAAGCATCTGTTCGTTCACCCACAAGATTTTCTAAAGTTTCGTTAAGTTTTTTAATTTCTTTTTCCGCTTTTTGGCGCCTGTAATCTATCTGGTTTAAAGAGCGAGCCGTCCCCAAGATGAGAATTGAGAAGGTGACAACCATAACAGTTGAACGCAATGTATAGCCAAAATTAACGTTATACCAACCTAAATTTTGTCCCTGAAGAGTCAACCAGTTCAGTGTCACTGGAAAGATTGTCCCCCAAGGCAGCAACCACCGAACCATTACTCCGCCGACCAGGGGACTGCTTACTACTTGCATTAATCCTTCCTTGGGGCGGAGGCATAAAATTCCTCCATAGAGGATGAAAAAGGTGGCGATCGTGTTTACGGGTTGAGTCGTCGTAATTGTGGCCAAACGTTCAAGAATATCGACATGGAATAGGTGTGCAAATAAAGCTAGTAGAGAAATTAAAGTTGCAACACTACTAAAAATTTGAGCCAACCAAGTATCCCGTTGGGAATTTTGCCCTAACAGTAGCAGTGCTACTCCCATCAGCACAAAATTTAGGGCGGTATTTATGCCCATTCTTCCCGGATAAGGAGTCGCTGAAGACACGAAATCTCGGAAAAGCCACTCATCAATACCCAGCTTCCAACCAAAAATATACTGGCTCAGCGTCAGCAGACCCATGATGATTATCAATCCTGCCATCCCTTGAGCGATGCGATCGTGCAGTCGGGTTCTTTGGTACTGCAACAATCTCAAAGACCCTCCAGCCAGCAAAAAGCAAATTGCCGTGTTTGCTTTCATGGTCGCAGTCATACCGGGAAAACCACTTTTGAGTAGGGAGATGTCAAATTGCCAACCCAGCAGGACTAGACATCCAATTGCAATGACGAGTAGACTTGCCATGTGAGAAATGCGCTTGTTCATAAATCGCCTGCTTGGGTTAAAACCATGTTCTTCTGATGTTACGCGAAGCGAAGAAGGGCAACCACTAGGGGACGGCTGCGGGATCATCTCAATGAAAGCAGCTAAGCTAGAAATTGTAGTTTTGAGGCCCGACGCTGCGAGACAGGAGGAAAGAGGAAGAAGGAAGGAGCCAGAAGAAGTGTTTTTACAAATATGAGATGCTCCCGACTGCCCTTAACCGAACTATTCAGATTTTGTAGGGTAGCGCCCCCTTGCCAGCGCCATATCTGGACTCGCAGGACTTCTTTCTGCCTCAAGTTAGCTTTATAACCTAATACTTCAACTATACTATTGGTGCATAGGCTTATATTCCTCTAGCAGGAAACTAGGGAAATTAGTATGATTGTCGATAGAACTAGCGATAGGGTTAGCGATCGAGCTACAAACTACCGAGGCAATATTTTAATTGTTGACGATCTGCCTGATAACCTGCGTCTGCTCAGGGATACTTTGAGGGCAGAGGGTTATAAAGTTCGCAGTGCTATAACAGGGGCAATGGCGCTCAGAGCCGCCCAATCGCCATCGACGGAGTTAATCTTACTAGACATTAAATTGCCTGATATTGATGGTTATGAAGTTTGCCGAAAATTAAAATCTGACGAGCGCACTGCCGACATTCCAATAATTTTTTTGAGTGCGCTAAATGAAACTTTTAATAAGGTGCAAGGGCTGGCTGCGGGAGGGGTAGATTATATTGCTAAGCCATTTCAAGTCGAAGAAGTATTAGCTCGTGTCGAAACCCACCTAACGATCCGAAGGCTGCAACAAAGCCTCCAAAAGCAGAATTTACGTCTCTTGATAGAAATTGAAGAACGGCAACGTCTCGAAGAGTCTCTCTTTGCCGAAAAGGAATTGGCTCAAGTGACACTGCAATCCATTGGCGATGCCGTCATTACTACTGATGCCCAAGGTAATGTGAGATATTTCAATCCTATAGCTGAGCGACTGACAGGCTGGAAAACTCATGAGGTTCAAGGAGTTCCTTTCTCTACAGTCTTCCTAATTGTCGATCAAGTAACGCGAGAGCCAGTAGAGAATCCTATAAACAAGGCTCTATTAGAGGAGCGAATTGTGACCTTAGCTAACAATACTATTCTGATTGGCCCTGATGGAACCGAGTATCCCATTGCTGACTCGGCAGCACCGATTCGAGACCGCCAAGGTCAAATTATCGGGGCAGTCATGGTCTTTCATGATGTTACGGAATCACGCTATCTCACCCATAAACTCTCTTGGGAAGCCAATCACGACGCCCTGACGGGGTTAATCAACCGTCGCAGATTTGAGCTGCAGTTAGTTGATGCGATCGCCTCTGTTAAAGATAGCAATCAGCAGCACGCTCTCTGTTATTTAGATTTAGATCAGTTTAAAGTCGTTAACGATACCGTAGGTCATATTGCTGGCGATGAGCTACTTCGCCAAATCACCGCACTTATTCAAACGGGAGTCCGTGCTAATGATATGCTGGCTCGCTTGGGAGGTGATGAATTTGGTGTTTTGCTCACTCAATGTTCGCTCTCTCAAGCAACTCAGATTGCGGAAAACCTCAAAGACCTAGTGCATAAGTTTCGGTTTATTTGGAATGGCCAAACCTTTATCATCGGAGTCAGCATTGGAGTTGTTGCTATTGACCAAACCAGCCAAGATTTGAGGGAGCTTCTGGGAGCGGCTGATGCAGCTTGTTATGCCGCCAAAGCCAGAGGCCGCAACTGTGTTCATATTTATAGTCGAGATGATGGCGAACTAATTAAACAACGTGGTGAGAGGCAGTTGATTTCCAAAATCAGCCGAGCGCTGGAAACCAATCATTTTTGTCTCTACTACCAAAAGATTGTCTCTATTACCTCTAAACCATTAGTAGAGCATTATGAGATTTTGCTCAGAATGCTGGACGAAAATGGAAAAATAGTATCTCCCGCTCAGTTTATTCCAGCCGCCGAGCGTTACGGCTTGATAACAGAAATCGATTGTTGGGTCATCGAAAAATTTTTCTCTAACTATCACAAATTGCCGCAGAAAGATGTTCTTAGTCAAGGCTTGTATACGATCAATCTTTCGGGTGGTAGCATTAGTAACCATCAGTTTATGAGGTTTTTAATCGAACAATTTTCTCGCTACCAAGTCCCCCCACAAACCATTGGTTTTGAAATCACGGAAACCGCAGCGATCGCAAACTTTGAGCAAGCCAGATATTTCATGACCGAACTCAAAAAGATTGGCTGTCGCTTTGCTTTAGATGATTTTGGCAGTGGATTGAGTTCGTTTGCTTATCTGATGAATTTACCAGTTGATTATCTAAAAATTGATGGTGCTTTTGTCAAGAACATTAGCCATAATTTGATTTCTCAAGCGCTGGTTGAAGGGTTTAATCGTATTGCCCATGCGATGAATCTGGAAACTATAGCTGAGTTTGTCGAAGACGAGACTATCTTAGAAAAGTTGCGGGAGATTGGAGTAGATTATGCTCAGGGTTATGGGATCGCCCGCCCTGTTCCTATTAACTTTAATCCCTAGTCGATCGCACGCTCGCCAGCGAGCCCGTTGCCGCACGCCTGCGCCCTGTCAATCGATTTTAGATTTTAGATTTTAGATTAAAGAATTGAAGCATTGACCCCACGGATAAATTCGGGGGGCAAGTTTCTCGGATACAGGTTTTTTATTTCTGGGTCCTGAGTCTGCTTTCGGAATGAATCCGGGGGCTTGTATCCTGGATGCTTTCGGTCTGGAGGCCTCCAAGAGTCGATCGCCCGCTGCTACAAGGCTAGCTCAATTTACTGTGCCACATTTAGATCGAATGTGCTGTAATTGTAAAGGATTGAGTCTTCTATTAAAAATAGACCGGGAAATTTGCCATGAAAGCAGTTGCGTTCGATCGCTACGGTTCAGCCGAGGAATTGCAGTACCGAGAATTGGAAAAGCCGATCGCCAAATCCAACGAATTGTTAGTGCGAGTTCGCGCTAGCAGCGTCAATCCCGTAGACTGGAAAATCCGGCAAGGACACCTGCAACTATTAACAGGATTTAACTTTCCTCGAATAGTCGGTTCAGACATATCGGGAGTTGTCGTGGAAGTCGGCCGGGAAGTCACCAAATTTCAACCCGGAGATGAAGTTTATACTTTCTTAAATCCCATCAGTGGCGGTGCTTGTGCCGAATACGCGATCGTGCCCGAATCGGATGCCGCCTTTAAACCGAAAAACATCACTCATGCAGAAGCAGCAGGAGTACCGATCGCAGGTTTAACTGCTTTGCAATCGCTCAGGGATTTGGGCCAAATTCAAGCAGGAAACAAAGTATTGATTAACGGCGCTTCCGGCGGAGTCGGCACTTTTGCCGTGCAAGTTGCGAAAGCAATGAACGCGGAAGTAACGGGAGTTTGCAGCGCTAAAAATAGAGAATTTGTCAAGAGTTTGGGAGCGGATTTTGTTCTGGATTACGCAGAAATTGACTTTACTCAACAAAGCGATAAATATGATATAATCTTGGATGCTGTCGGGACAAGAACATTTGCTGAATGCGAAAAAGTGCTGCAACCAGAGGGAGTTTATATCTCGACTTTGCCGAGTTTCGACAACCTCGCACCGATGTTAACGAGCTGGTTAATATCGGGTAAAAAAGCTAAATTTATTTTAGCCAATGCCAACACTAGCGATTTAGGGGCTTTGCGGGAGTTAATAGAATCCGAGAAAGTTGAGCCGATTGTCGATCGCACTTACAGCTTACAAGAAGTAGCAGCAGCCCACGCTTACAGCGAAACCGGCCGCGCGGTGGGCAAAATTGCGATCGGGATTGAATAATGAAGGCAATACACGGATTTTGATACCCCTAAACGGATTAATTATCGATCGTTCCTTCTGCTGCTGAAGTCAGAATCAAGAATGAAGAAGGAAGTCGGAGCAATTATGAAATAACTATTCCCAATTACCAATTACCAATTTCCAATTACCAATTTTCAATTACCCATTCCCTCTTCCCAATTACCCCTTACCACTTACCCATTTCCTATGACTGCTCCCTCAAACTTGGAGACACCCGAACAAGGTTCCGACAACAACCTCGAAGCAATTAGCCAGGAAAACAGCATTGCACCAATCGCAGGCGGTGCGATGGGTTCTCGCAACTTAGAAAACGAATTTCTAGACGAACTTCCCGACGAAGTTGAAATGTCTTTATTCGACCATCTAGAAGAATTGCGGCAGCGACTTTTCTACTCGCTAATTGCAGTAGTAATCGCTGTAATCGGTTGCTTTTTCACAGTTAAACCCATCGTGCAACTGCTAGAAGTACCGGCCGGCCCCGTCAAGTTTCTGCAACTAGCTCCCGGCGAGTATTTCTTTGTTTCTATCGAAGTAGCCGGATACAGCGGTTTGCTCATCGCCACTCCGTTTATTTTTTACCAGATAGCGCTGTTTGTTCTCCCCGGTTTGACTCGCAAAGAACGCAGGTTGCTGGGGCCTGTGTTTTTCGGTTCGAGTTTCCTATTTTTGGGCGGGTTAGTCTTTGCTTACATCGCTCTGATTCCGGCGGCGCTCAACTTCTTTGTCACCTATGGAGCGGATGTTGTAGAGCAGTTGTGGTCGATCGACAAATACTTTAAATTTGTGCTGTTGTTAATGTTCAGCACCGGCTTAGCTTTTCAAATCCCGATCGTCCAAGTATTGCTCGGCGTTTTGGGCATAGTTTCTTCCAACCAAATGCTCTCCGGCTGGCGGTATGTAGTTTTGGGAGCGGCAGTTTTGGGAGCGGTGTTAACGCCTTCTACTGACCCTTTAACGCAAAGTCTTTTAGGAGGTGCGGTGCTGAGCTTGTATTTTGGCGGCGTTGGTTTGGTAAAGCTTTTAGGGCGCTAAAAACTCCACAGAAAGAGCGATCGACTCGCAGCCAAAAAAATATAGAGACGCGATCGCCCGCGCCTCTATAATTACTAAAACTTAAAATTCAACACCAAAGTTTTGTCAAAACTTTGACTACATTCGGAACTGTTCGACTTCAGGAGTGTAGCCGATCGGCAAAACGTAATCCAGATTCTCGTGGGGACGAGCAATTATGTGATACGATAGCAACTTTCCGCCATCGACCTTTTTAACTGATTCAATTCCAGCAGCAACGGCTGCTTGCACTTCAGAAACATCTCCTCGCACTATAATTGTCCAGTAGGCGCGGGTTATTTTCTCATAGCGAACTAAAGTAACACGGGCTGCTTTCACCATTGAGTCCGCAACTTCTACTGCAGCGGGAAATCCTAAGACTTCAACCATTCCCAGTGCAACACCCATTACAACATTCTCCTAAATTTCACAAGATATCTGACACTCATTGTATTTGATACTCCCCACTGATGAATCAGGGGGATTCTTGATTAGACCACAAAGGGACTTTCAAAGGCGTTATCAATGCACCTCTACCCACTCAGCATGGACGACTCCAAACTTTGCGTATACTTTTAGCTTTTTTCTGCTTTCGGAGTCCATCACTTATGCCAGATAGGTACGCTCCACATTTTGATATTTTTTGTCAGTTAAATAGGCTTCCTGCTCAAAGGCAGTAGTGGCTTACTGTGCCGGAATCTCACCGAGACTAAAATGCTTCAACACGTAGATGGTTATTCTTAATCGCTGCACTTATCATATCATTGCGACTCAAGTTGCGATCATTCCACGGCCACTGAAGTCGCTGCCGCTTTCCTCCTCATGGCTAAAACCAGGGGCTTCTCCCTCGTTTTTTGGTGAAATTGTTGACAGAAATTGGTTCGGATGATTTTGGTAAGCATGAAGGACGATCGCCCAAAATTAAAAAAGCCCCTAAAAAAGCCCCAGAAACTGTTGCAGCATTTAAATCCCACAGCAGGGCGCGCGCAGCAAAGCCCGCCACACAAGACTTTGAATCAAAACACCTGTGCAAATTAGATGCGCCACAGCTTAGTTCCTCACCAGCGGCAAGTCGTATGACAAGCTCGCCGATCGATTTTCGGGACTTTGGGCTCAACTAATCCAGCCGCGGCGCGACACAAAACTTGAGGGAACTCCCCCAGATCCCGGCTGTGCAGTCAATCTAAAATCTAAAATCTAAAATCTAAAATCGACTGAGTGATTCAAAACTCGTCTAGCAACCACTCCGAGGCTCTTTCACCCAAATCTAGAGGAACGCTGACAGCTTTACCCAAGCGCGGGCGATCGCGAGTAGTTACGATATATTCTCTCACCTGTTCTGTGCTCCCCCAGCCGTTGAGGTAATTGGCCACTGCATCCAAATGCTCGAAATAATCAGCCTCCGTCATCGGAAAAGATGCCTGTTCTAGATATTTCCACATAACTTGCACAAAAATCTTGCCTCGTGTTCGCCGCAATCTGATATCGTAAGACTTTCCCCATTTTTCTAGCAGTAGCTGGTGTAAATCCTTGCCCGTCATGGTTGCTCCTGAGTTAATCCATTAAACAATAAAAGACAAAGTTCAAAAAATGTAATAATACTCTAATAAAGGCTGGAAGGCGCATTCTTAAAAGGAATTTTCGCGGCCTAAAATTTGTGCGAGCAGATTAACGGCAATTATCCTCCTTCCTCTGCACGTACAGGTTCGCTAACAGCTAACAAACAAACGTAACTTAAAACCGTAAAGGCAGGTCATGGCTCAATCTTCTGCTGGAAATCCCGATGTTCCCGATATGGGGCGTCGCCAATTTATGAATTTGCTGACGTTCGGTACAGTCACAGGTGTGGCACTGGGCGCACTCTATCCCGTTGTCCAATATTTTGTTCCTCCGTCGAGTGGGGCAGTTGGCGGCGGAGTGACAGCGAAAGATGCTTTGGGTAACGACATCATCGTTAGCGAATATTTGACTTCGCACCCTGCGGGCGATCGCACCTTAGCCCAAGGTCTCAAAGGCGACCCCACCTATGTTGTGGTGAAAGAAGACCAATCAATCGCCGACTACGGCATCAATGCAGTCTGCACTCACTTGGGTTGCGTCGTGCCTTGGAATGTTAGCGAAAACAAGTTTATCTGTCCTTGCCACGGTTCTCAATACAACAATGAGGGTAAAGTGGTGCGCGGCCCCGCGCCTTTGTCTCTGGCCCTGGCCCACGCCACTGTCGCAGACGACAAGATCGCTTTTACAACTTGGAAAGAAACTGATTTCCGCACCGGCGAAGCACCTTGGTGGTCTTAAACTATTTTGGATTTTAGATTTGAGATTTTAGATAGGGGGTGAATGGTGAAAACCACAGATAATTGCATCCCTAAACCAGTCTAATAATCCAAAATCCAAAATCCAAAATCCAAAATCCAAAATCCAAAATCCAAAATCCAAAATCCAAAATTGTCTGACCTTTGAGATTGAATACTCTAATGCCACAAACTAATTTATCTGCGATATTTCGCCGCAGTGCCAGGACGATCGCGAAAACTGCCTTAATTGCGATCGTAGCTGCAGGATTTTTCCTCACCAGCGACATCGCACTTCCCCAAGCAGCATTTGCTTACCCTTTCTGGGCTCAGCAAACAGCACCCGCTACTCCCCGCGAAGCAACAGGCCGCATTGTTTGCGCTAACTGTCACCTCGGTGCAAAAGTGACTGAAGTTGAAGTACCGCAATCTGTTTTGCCTGACACAGTGTTTGAAGCTATTGTCAAGATTCCCTACGATACTAGCGTGCAACAAGTTGTCGGCGACGGCAGCAAAGGTGGCTTGAATATCGGCGCAGTTGTGATGTTGCCCGAAGGTTTCAAGATTGCTCCCGCTGACAGAATTCCCGAAGAAATGAAGGAAAAAGTCGGCGATCTTTACTTCCAACCTTACAGCGAAACCCAAGAAAATATTCTTTTAGTGGGCCCGGTGCCGGGAGAACAGTACAAAGAATTGGTATTCCCAGTTTTGTCGCCGAATCCGGAAACTGACAAGTCGGTTCACTACGGCAAATACCAAATTTATGTCGGAGGCAACCGCGGTCGCGGTCAGGTTTATCCTACTGGCGAAAAGAGCAATAATACTGTTTACAATGCTTCGGTAGCTGGCACCATTTCTAAGATTGCTCAACCTGAAGATGGCGGTTATCAAGTGACAATTCAACCTGCTGAAGGTGCAGCGGTTGTTGATACGATTCCCGCAGGCCCAGAACTGATTGTTACCGAAGGACAAACAGTTGCAGCCGGTGAACTTTTGACGAACAATCCTAATGTGGGCGGCTTCGGTCAAAAAGACGTAGAGATTGTGCTGCAAAGTGCCGATCGTGTTAAAGGATTGATGGCTTTCGTGGCTTTGACCATGCTGGCTCAAATTATGCTGGTTCTCAAGAAGAAACAGGTCGAAAAAGTTCAAGCTGCTGAAATGAATTTCTAAGCGCGGCTGTAATTAGTTGGGTAATACCAATTTAATGTGAAGTTGCACATATCTCGATCCCCCTAAATCCCCCTTAAGAAGGGGGACGAAAGATCGGAATCTTGTCCCCCCCTTAGTAGGGGCGGTGCCCCCGTGCCCGCCCTTGGCTAGGGGGGATCGGATTCTACGGAGCCTCATAAAAAATTGGTATAAGGTGCGGATGTGCACACCCAACTATTAGGTAAGTAGGGCGGGGAATACCCGCCTTATTGTTTGATAAATAACCAGTAAAATAATGTCAATTGATGAGAAAATAGTTGAAGTAGGCCCGCTGCAATGGTTTTATCGGGAAACAAATCCGGTTAACGAAACTGGTAAACTGCCCGTACTGCTGCTGCACGGTTTGCCCTCCCAGAGTTTTACCTGGACTGTAATGATGCCCGATTTGGCGACCCAGGGATTTAGATCGATCGCCCCCGATTGGGTGGGCTACGGGCGATCGACAAAACCAGACAAACGCGACTTTGCCTACACTCCCGATGCTTTTGTTGACGCCCTCGCTGGCTTTATTCAAGCTATAGAATTAGACCGATTTTACCTCGTTGTCCAAGGATTTTTAGCTTCAGCGGGCATTCAATACGCTTTACGCAATCCCGATAAAATTGAGCGTCTAGCCGTCATCAATACACCAGTTTCAGCAGATATCAAATTGCCTTGGAAAATGCAGCAGTTGGGGCTGCCTTTTATTGGCGACATGATGACGCAAGACCCGCTTTTGGTTGACAGAACTCTCGAAGGTGGCAGCCGCCAGACAATATCAGACAAGGATTTAGATGTTTACCGCCGCCCGTTTTTGAAGAGTTCGGATGCAGGTCGATCGCTGATGAATACAGTCCGCAATATTCAATTGCCGCAGTCAATGGCCGAAATTGAATCCGGCTTGAAAGCATGGACTCGACCAACTTTATTTGTCTGGGGTTTGACAGATCCTTGGCTGAGTGTTGAACCTGCTAAAAAGCTAGTCGGTTCCCTGCAAAATGCAGAGTTAGTCACACTGGAACAAGCGGGGCATTATCCTCAAGAACATTGGTCAGAAAAAGTTGGCGATGCTGTGATAACTTTTCTGCGCCGCCAGGAGGTAAAATAATATTTTGTACATAACTCTCGGTGCTAGGTCAGTGAACCAGCTCCTCGCCGAGCTGCATTCGCAGGCAGAGCCTGAGAACGAGAAATCTAAAATCTAAAATCTTAAATCAATATGACTCGTCCCCGTTCAATTTTTGCCTTGATGATGGCGTTTTTGATGGCATTTCTGGTTAGTTGCAGTAGTGTCGAAGCAAAAGTTCCAACGACTTACACAGCAGCCCAGATCCAGCAAATTCAGCGCTATGTTCCTACTCTGACCGAGTTCCGCTCGCGCATGGATAAACTGGGAACCCTAATTCAAAAACGGAATTGGGTTGATACCAGAACTTACATTCACGGGCCTCTAGGCGACTTGCGGAACACCATGAAAACCGTCTCTGGGAGTTTGTTGCCTAGTTCTCAACAACAAGCTGTTGATTTAACTAAGAGTTTGTTTACCGATTTGGTTAACATTGATCTGGCGGCTAAAGAGCTTGACTATGCAAAAGTCACGACCAGCTATCAAAAAGCTGTCAATGATTTCGATACCTTCTTGCAGCTAATTCCTAAAGCTTAATTAGCTTTAACTCACATCTGGCATCCAGAACAGGCAAGATGCCTGTTCCACAAAGAAAGAATCAGTTTTCTTGTGGGGCGTATCATTGTCACAAACAGGCAAGATGCCTGTTCCACAAAGAAAGAATTAGTTTTCTTGTGGGGCGTATCATTGTCAAAAACAGGCAAGATGCCTGTTCCACAAAGAAAGAATTAGTTTTCTTGTGGGGCGTATCATTGTCAAAAACAGGCAAGATGCCTGTTCCACAAAGAAAGAATTAGTTTTCTTGTGGGGCGTATCATTGTCAAGAACAGGCAAGATGCCTGTTCCACAAAGAAAGAATCAGTTTTCTTGTGGGACGGGCATCTTGCCCGTCCAAAAAAGGTTTATATGGACAAAACCTAGGAAGCAGTTAATCTAAAATCTAAAATCTAAAATCTAAAATTGAATGGTTCGTGTTGCAATTATTGGTTGCGGTATTGTTGGGGCTTCGATCGCCTTTGAACTAAGTCAATTTCCCGAACTGAAAGTTACTGTGTTCGACAAACAGCCGCCGGCACAAGGTTCTACTGGCGCTGCACTCGGTGTTTTGATGGGAGTTATCAGCCACAAAACTAAGGGCAGAAATTGGCAGTTGAGGGAAACCAGCCTTCAGCGCTACGAGACTTTGATTCCTGAATTGGAAGCAGTTACGGGGCGAAAAATTCCTTTTAACAAACAGGGAATTTTAATGCTTTGTTCGGAGGGAGAGGATTTAAGTAAGTGGGAAAAATTGATAGCCACTCGCGACTCTCAAGGTTGGCAATTGGAACTTTGGGATCGGGAACGAGTGCGATCTTGCTGCCCTCATCTCTATTTAAACGATCAGATTATTGCTGCGATTTATTCCCCTCAAGACCGGCAAGTCGATCCGACGGCGCTAACTTTGGCTTTGGTTGAGGCTGCTAAACTCAAAGGAGTTAATTTTGAGTTTGGAGTGGAAGTTCAAGGCATTACTGAGTTGAATTCTCAGGTGTCTGAGATTCAACTCGCATCTTCCATTGCTGTCAATAAGTCTTGTGGAACAGGCATCTTGCCTGTTGCTGAAAATTTCGATCGCCTAATTGTGTGCGCTGGTTTGGGATCGGCTGCTGTGACTGCATCGTTAAATCAGTTGGTTGACATTCGCCCGGTGTTGGGACAAGCGCTGCATTTGCGGACGCCCACTCCTGTAGGAAACCCAGATTTTAGCCCGGTAATTACTTGCGATGACGTTCACATTGTGCCTTTGGGCGATCGGGAATTTTGGGTGGGGGCGACGGTGGAGTTTTCCGAAAATGGCGGGGCAATTCCGGCGAATGCTGATATGTTGGCGCAAGTGATCGCGAGGGCGAGCTCCCTTTGTCCGGCCTTAGCATTCGCCTCAATCATCAGGAAATGGTCAGGATTGCGCCCGCGGCCGGAAGGGCGACCGGCCCCAATTATCGAGATGCTTCCCGGTAACGAGCGCGTTCTCATCGCCAGCGGCCACTATCGCAACGGTGTTCTGCTGGCCCCTGCAACAGCGCGATCGATTCGAGAAATGATTTTGCAATAATTAACAAATGTTAATATAATCAAGATAGCAATTCATATCTTACATCTAAATATGTCCGACAAACCTTTAGGTAAACCCCGCTCTTTGTGGCGAGTAATTTTGCTGTCGGCAGTCAGCTTGCTGCTATATTACGGATGGTACAAATGGATTATTCAAGAAGAATTGCGTCGCTATAACGGCAGCGGTTGGTCGGGAACTCTTTGCTTGCTTCCTTTTGTTTTAGGAGTAGCCGTCCCCCAAGCTTTGCGGATATTCGACCCTGACGTTCCCGGATGGTTTGGTTGGTTTTCCTTGCTGGGTATTGCTTGGATTTACATCGTGCAGTTCAAACTTTACAACACTGTTAATGAATTGTACCGCCAAGAAGGAATCAAAGAACCGCTAACAGTTTGGTGGATTTTTGTACCCGGTTTAAATTTAGTTGTCGGCTTACGGCAAATTCACTTTTTGAGCCAGTTTTGGGCGAGAAAACAGGGAATTGAAGTTAAGGATAACTTAGCCGAAAGTATTCCTTTTCTGTCAGCTAACGCTTAATCTGTATTAAGGCCTATGGACTTGTTGCTGCAATTTCTGTGGGATTTGCAGCGATCGCATCTATAGCGGTTCTCAAGCGTGGTGAGGTATGGGGGCTTTGTCCTATGCCTATGCCCTATGCCCTATGCCCTATGCCCTATGCCCTATGCCCTATGCCCGCGAGAGCACCTCATGTTATTGAGAAAGGCTATACATATTCTATTCTCAAAGAGTTACGTGGACTTTTAACATCTCCCAAGTTTCCCGTTCCATGTTCAAGATATTGCCCACTTCTTGCCAAAGTTCATAAACCTTTAAATTTATGGGAATTTCTTCTTCAATGAGAATATCGCACAAAGTCTCTAACCCCAGATTCCACTCGCCCGCCTGAATATCTGAAACCATAAATTCTATTTGAGTGTCTGACAGTTGTGGTTTCACGATGTTAATGACCGAAAGCATCCAGGATACCCGCCACGTGATTCATCCGTCCAGAAATAAAAAACCTGTATCCGATGAAACTTGCCCCCCGAATTGATCCGTGGGGTCAAGGCTTCAATCTAAAATCTAAGATCTAAAATCTAAAATCGATTGACTTCATGGAGTTTACTTTCTACAAGTTTATAGTCAAACATGATCCTATCTCCTTCTGGGAGCGATCGCGATCGGGCATTATGAGCCAAGCCGCTTGAGAAAAGGAACCGGGTTTCTCACCTACTCAATACTTTGAATTAGTTTAATGTTATTTCTCAGCCATTCATTGACCAAAACTTGAACCTCAATCTTTTTATGCTCAGCAATTTTAGTCACAAATTCCTCGACATCTGGTTCGAGATAAATGGGATAATGAAACGTAGCATCAGGATGGTAAAACTTGCCTTGCTCTGATGAAGAAAAGTCATACTCTGATTTCATAATTTCCTCTCTTGATAAGCTTGGGTTTCAGTCAAATTAGCTTTGCGGGCTGAAATTATCCGAATTATACAGGAGGTGCGATCGGTTTGTTCAAAGGTATGGATGACAACCCTTAAAGTTCCTGTTTCATCTAAGCCTATGGTAATCCATCTATCTTCATCTTGACTGTGTTCTTCATCATATATTGTTAATTGAGAACGATCGCGGAAAACAGTTGATGCCAAACGAAAATTTAATTGATGCTTGCGAATATTTTGCTTTTCTTTGGCTGGATTCCAATCAAAGTTATAATCCAAGGCAATTTATTATGGTAAACGAAGCTGCAATTAAATTATAACATAAATTATGAGTTAATGACTTCATGGAGTTTACTGCCAACAAGTTTGTAGCCAAACATGAGTTTATCTCCTTTTGAACTCGATCGCGATCGGGCCTTATGAGCCAAGCCACTTGAGAAACGTATAGCGGAATCTTGTCTGGCGACTTAAATCCTGGTAAGTGACTCCTGTAATCGCGCACATTTTAATCTTAACATTGCTGAACTTTGACTGCACTTCCGATTCCAGCTTGTCGAGAAGTCTTAGATACCCGACTTTGTGAATAAGTCGGATATCTGGGTATTGTTCACCAGAACCTATTAGGCAAATCGGCTAAAATGAGTTTGAGTTCCGGTTCATTAACCCGCTTAATTGCTTTAGGAATACTTACCCACTGCCGCTTTCTTTTGCTAGCTTCGGGCCAAATTTCCAGAACTGCTTGCACTTCCATTAAAAATACTCCTACCAGCCAAGTACAGCCGGACTTTTGATACTCGTAAGTTCCTAGCAAATCCGGGAACACTTTACCCAACAAACCTGCTTCTTCCCAAGCTTCCTTGGCGGCGGAATCTTGGGGAGTCATGTCAGGTTCAATTAATCCTTTGGGAATCACCCAGCGCTTGCTAGCCGAAGAAGTAATCAGCATTACTTCAATTTGTCCGTCTTGAATACGATAGGGAATTACCCCCGATTGCTCTATCAATACAGCGGTTTTTATACTCATGATTTCTGCAATATTTCTGGGTGAAAAAGATGCTATAGCCTTTCTCAGTAACATGAGGTACCCGACGTGCATAGGGCATTGGGCATTGGGCATTGGGCATTGGGCATTGGGCATACCTCACCACGCTTGAGAACCGCTATACTACTTCATCAAAGGTTTACAAATTTAAAAAAAATTGCATTCTGATTCTCTATAATTCCTCAGTTGAGACAACAAAGTCGAGAATAAAGATATTTGGTTTTTCCCCTCTGTGGAAAATAGGAAATTCCCCTGCACTCCCACTGAACAATAATATTATTATAACTGCGCGAAATCCTCTACCGAAAAGCAGATAAAAGCCGATCGCCAATATCTGCCTTTATCTGCGCCGGTATGGGGTTTTACACCTAATCTTTCTTCGCCTTAGCCTCCAAATTTTCCATCCGACTCCTCAAATCTTGATTCTCCTTTTTCACCTGGTCTAATTCCTCCCGCAACTGCTTTACCGCTGCATCAGAACCAGCATTTTTCTGCACTCTTTGCACAGCTTCATCAGCCATGCGGCGGACGCGGCCATCGGGAGTTTGATCAGCTAAAGAACGCAAAATGCGAATTGCTTTGCGAGTTTGCATTTGTCCTAATCCCACTACTACAGAGACTTGAGTCAAGAAAAACGTCTCTTTAGATAATTCTGCCAATCGCTGCAAAATCCGTTCTAAATTGACCTTCGTTTGACCACTCGAAATTGTACCCAAAGCCCGAATTGCAGCCAAGCGCAAAGCTTGCGGAGTACCGGCGGCTGTGTATTTCAATATTAAATTCAGCGCATCTTCAGAAGTTTTCATCTGCGCCAAACCGGAGATCGCACCCGATCGCACTACCTCATTCCACCCCTGACGTTCTTTCAGCACCAATTTTAACTCTTTCAGTACCTGTTCGTCGGTCGGTTTTTCGTCGGGGTTAGCCGCTGCAATTGAGCCCATAGCACTCGCTGCGGCGGCTTCTACATAATAGCTGTCGTCGCCTTTTTCGACGATCGATCTCAGCGCTTTATAAGTTTCGTGAGTTTGGATTTTACCCAGCGCATTCACCACAGCGCGACGAACACGAGCATCTTTATCTTTTAAACCACTTACTAAACCTTCAAAAACTTGGTCGAGTTTAATTTCAACTAACTGGCCGGCAACTTCTGCCCGTACTGCCCAGAACGGCTCTTTCTTGAGAACATCTGACAGCGTTTTCACCGCTTCCAGCCCTCCCTTCTTCGCCAAAGCTTGGGCAGCGTAAATCCGCGAAACCGGGTCTGGATCGAACTGCAACTGAGCTTTTAGTTCCGCAATTCCATACTCTAAAACAACAGTCTTTAAGTATTTATTGCCGACATCAAAACTGATAAATGCAGGCTTCTCTTCGAGAGGGAAATAGAAGCTTTGCTCGCGCTCATGCACTCGGACTGTGAAAGTTTTTAGGTTCGGAGTTGAACGTGCCCAACTGTCATCGTCTGCTTCTTTTTCCGGCTTGTAACCGAACCCGATCGGAATTTTTAGGTCAAAGACATCTTTGCTGTTGCCGTTGCCATTTTTGCTGTCTTTTACCTGAGTTTGTGTTACAGTCACTTTTGCTAATTTGCTGTCACCATCCCAGGAATAAGCAACCTTATAATCTGGATGGCCGCCACGATAAACGTACTGGTCAAACAAAAACATGAGATTGCGACCGGTAGCCTTTTCTATCGCCCTGAGCAAATCGATCGTTTCTACAGTTTTGTGAGCGTTATCCCGCACAAAAGTGTGAATTGCTTTGTAAAATAATTCGTCACCTAACTCGGCGCGAATCATGTGATAAACGCAAGCGCCTTTTTCGTACAAATGGCGATCGTACAATTCAATGGCTTCGCGGTAAACGTGAGTAACCATCGGTCGGCGGTAGCGGGAACTGTCTTCTGCTAAATAACTGCGGGCTTCATTTAACATATAGTAAGCCGCGTCTTCTTTGCCATATTCTTTATCAGTCCACAGCACCTCGGAATAAGAAGCCATGCCTTCTTTCAGCCAAGCGTGGGACCAATGTTTAATTACTACTAAATCGCCGAACCATTGGTGAGCCAATTCGTGGGCGACTAAGCTTTCAGTACCTCGATTGTCGAGGGCGGCGCGTTCGTCTAGCAAGCACCTATCTGTTAGCAAAGTTGTCGAAGTATTTTCCATACCGCCGAAGATGAAATCATCGACGCAGACTTGAGCGTATTTGGGAAAAGGGTAAGGATAGCCAAATGCTTCCGAGAAGAATTCAATCATTTGAGGCGTTTTGCCCATGCTGCGCTTAGCGTCTGCTTCGCGGCTTCTTTCCACGTAATAATTAACTGGTTTGCCGTTCCATTCGTCTTTAATTTCGGCAAAATCTCCGACTGCTAAGGTCATTAAGTACGTCGGGTGTACCTGGGTTTGCGACCAGTGATAAATTTTCTCGTCTCCGTCGTTTTTTGTGCTAATTAATTCACCGTTGGAGATGGCAAAAAGTTGTCTGGGAACTCGCACTCTAATTTCCGAAGTTGCCAACTGTCCGGGATAGTCGAAACAGGGAAACCAGAAGCGGGAATCTTCGTCTTCGCCTTGAGTCCAAACTTGTGTTGGTTTGTCTGGATAGTTTTTGTCCGGGCCGACGAAATAAAGGCCGCGTTGGGGTTTTTCGACCGAGTAGTCGATCGCAATAGTAATTGGTTGGTAAGCTTCTGTTGGTTCGTGCAGTTGAATTTGCAGCACTTCGCCGTCGCTGTCGAAATTTTGCTCGGTTTCGCCAACTTTTACCGATTCAATGTTCAAGTTTACCGCATCTAAGGTTAATTTGTCAATACCGCTGCGGACTGGATTGATGCGGATGCTGCAAGTGCCGCGAAAGCTTTGTTTGGGAATATTCAGCACTAAGTCGAGGAAAATGTGCTCTACTTGACCGGGGCGATCCGGGTTGTAATGCGGCCGAGCACCGGGCATCTCGAAGGATTTGTGAGCGTTTTCAGAATCGAAGTAAGTATTTGACATTGTGATGGCAAAGTTGTGAGTCGAGCGGCGATCGCTGGCAGCGCCGATCCGGCTGAACTGCCAGCTTATTATAGAGTAGCGCGTCCTAGCTGCTGTTGTCGCTAAATTGTTAAAAACTGGGTCTATCGTTGAGGGGATGGAAAAAATGATTTTTTCGTTACAATATCAGCAAGGTTAATGTCTGCAATCATCAGCCTGCAATTGAAATTGAGAGGGAAATCTGCGTCAGTAACTCAACCCTAAAGGGATTGAGCTTGTAAGAGAAATTCTTGCAAGCTGTACTGACCAGCCTAAGTCTTAATTGACTACGTTTTTTGAGTCACGACACCCCGGAATGCGTAGCTAGTTCCTTGCTCTGTCATCTGCAATTAAACAGTTTTAAAGTCACTGAAACAGTGTTGCAGGTCGAAAAAGCTCTTAAAACATTGACCGACAAGCTAACATTACCCCGAAAGGGAGGCTCAATTGAGCGAACCATTATGCGTACAGGGTTGGGAAGTTTGAGATGGTAATTGTCCCATCGAAAGTGCATTACAAAAGTACACCAAATTGAACAACTCCAAGGCGGTAATGGGTAAAGAAAGATTCAATGCGGTTGAAACCGCTTGTGTGATCCACGCTCGCGTAGCCGAAGTGTCATTGTCCTCTCAGGGCTAAAGCCACTGAGTTTCGCACTTACTGAGATTCTTTATGACAGCTACACTATCAGTTCCCAGTTCCATCGAGTCTTGGCTTGGCGACGAAGCCGAAGACTTGCTCACCCATGAAGCAAAAGTTTCTAAAGATTTTTTGCACCTGCCGGGCCCGGATTGGGTCGATCGCATTTTTGCTCAAACCGATCGATCTCCTCAAGTTTTGCGATCGCTTCAGCAACTCTATTCTAGCGGACGCTTGGCAAATACCGGCTATTTATCCATCCTGCCAGTAGACCAAGGAATCGAACACTCAGCGGCCGCTTCTTTTGCACCAAATCCCATTTATTTTGACAGCGAAAACATCATCAAACTAGCAATCTCTGCAGGCTGCAATGCTGTCGCGACAACGCTGGGAGTTTTGGGAAGCGTATCTCGCAAGTACGCGCACAAAATCCCTTTTATTGTCAAGCTCAATCACAACGAGTTGCTGACTTATCCCAATCAATACGACCAAATAATGTTTGCTTCTGTCGAACAAGCTTGGAATTTGGGAGCAGTTGCAGTCGGAGCAACAATTTATTTTGGTTCCCCGGAATCGACGCGACAAATCCAAGAAGTCAGTCAAGCTTTTGCACAGGCTCACGAATACGGAATGGCGACAATTCTGTGGTGCTACCTCCGCAACGATATCTTTAAACAAGACAAAGATTATCACGTTGCAGCCGATTTAACCGGGCAAGCAAATCACTTGGGAGTGACAATTCAAGCTGACATTATCAAGCAAAAATTGCCCGAATGCAACAACGGCTATGCAGCAGTTGCTAAAGCTAGCGGTCACAGTTACGGCAAAACCGACAAGCGCGTTTATTCGGATTTAACAACGGATCACCCGATCGATCTAACTCGCTATCAAGTCCTCAACTGTTATGCGGGAAGGATGGGTTTAATTAACTCCGGCGGTGCTTCCGGGAAAAGCGATTTTGCAGAAGCAATTCGCACGGCGGTAATCAACAAGCGCGCTGGCGGCTGCGGCTTAATTTCCGGTCGCAAAACTTTTCAGCGTCCTTTTGAAGAAGGCGTAAAATTGTTCAACGCCATTCAAGATGTTTATTTGTCGCCTGAAATCTCGATCGCCTAAAAATTTACCGCACTCAATATCACCACCTAAACCTAGCGTGCACCTTACGCACAAATTCCCCTAAACGTAGGGTGCACACTCTGCACCTTACGTGATTAAAATTCCTTAATCTGGCGTTGCAACTTAGCTGTAATATTAATACTAGCTGAACATATATATAGCGGTTCTCAAGCGTGGTGAGGTATGGGGTGAGTCCTATGCCCTATGTCCTATGCCCTATGCCCTATGCCCTATGCCCTATGCCCTATGCCCTATGCCCTATGCCCGCGTGAGCACCTCATGTTACTGAGAAAGGCTATACAGACACAGTATATAATTTAAAAATGCCCCACAGCCTTGTTTTAAACCTGCGGCCAGTTGCACCAATTCCATCCCAGTTTTTAACGGGGCGGCATCTCCACGCTTTATTTTTGAACCTTGTGAGTGCTGTAGACAGCGATTTGAGCGCGTACCTGCACGACCAATCTCATGAAAAAGCTTTCACTTTAAGCCCTTTTCAAGTAAGCAGAAAAGAGGCTTACAAAAGTACCACGCCCCAGCCACAAAAGAGAGTTTTTCCTCCGGCTTCCCGCACAATATCTCCGGCTGTACAGTGGGAACACAAGCAAGCAATTCAGGAAAATACGCCGATTTGGTGGCGAATTTCTCTGCTGGATGACGGTTTGTTCGATCGCCTAACTCAACTTTGGCAGCAACTTAATTTCGCTCGCCCTTGGCATCTCGGCCCGACAAATATATACATTACTAATATTTTGAGCGAACCGCAATCAAACCAGCCGTGGGTAAACTTTTGTACTTACGCCGAATTGTTCGAGAGAGCTTCGGAAACTGAGCGCCAAATTGCTTTTACTTTTTGCACTCCTACTAATTTTCGGCAAGGTGTATACGATAGTGCTATGCCCACTCGTGAGAGTATTTTTGGCAGTTTAGCTAATCGCTGGAACAAGTACAGCCGGATTGCGATCGAACCTACTTTCACAGAAGCTATTTTTCCCAGTTTCTTCGATATCAGAACAGAAGTTAGTACGGATTCTCGCAGTAAATTTATTGGCTGCGTCGGCGATATTAGTTACCGAATTATGGGAGATATAGCTCCTGCTACTATCAAGCAAATTAACACTTTAGCAGATTTTGCGATTTATAGCGGAGTCGGGCGAAAGACGCCGATGGGAATGGGAATGACGCGCCGGTTGCATGATTTTTAATTATTCACCTTTGGGCTGAATTTCACTGACTATTTCATAAACATCAGTGTCTGGTATTTTCGCAAACAAAGGCGCCATCTGCTTCAATATTTCCTGATAAGCTTCGCTTTGATTGGCTGCCATATCTTCTACGCTTTCCCAAAAAATGATGGCAATACCTTTGTCTGTATTGGGCAATTGCAGCAGGTATGCTCCCTTAAAACCTGTGGCATAAGTTGCAACGGCTTTTTCAAAAAGTTGTTCTGCAGCTTCAAATTTTCCGGGTTTAAATTCGCCAATGGCAACGTAGGCAAACTGATGTCGGAGAAAGTCGAGAAATTCTGACATATCTTTTTCCTCACTTAATAGCGATACACTAAGTTATATTTTACCCGATCGCCCGAAATTTGTGAATATCGCTGTTTATAAGTAGATCGACCTAAAAAAACCTCACAGCGATCGCTCTCTCTCTTATTCTGCTCTATCCAACCAAACCATTAAATCGGATAAACTAGAAAATCCGACTACCTCCTCTACCAAACTCTCTAATTGCTCAACCGATAATTCCCCAATCCGCGAAACTACATCGGGATTAACTGCTCCTAGCCGTCGCTCCAGCAGACGCAGAATTAATGCTCTTTGACCTGCTCTAATCCCTTCTTGAATCCCTTCTTGACGGCCAGCTTGAATCCCTTCTTGCATCGCTTGAATCCTAGCTGGCTCCAAAGCTCGCTCCAAAGCTGGCTCCAAAGCTCGCTCCAGACCTTCTTCTACGCCCCTAGTAATTATTCCCCGCTGTTCTTCGATCGCCATTTCTTGGGCTTCCATATCCTCGAACTCTTTCAAGCTTAAGTTAGCCTCATTGGCAATTTGAAAAGCTTTTTCTAGTTCTGGAACTGTTTCCATTGTGGCTGGGATTGTTTCTAGATCGGGAGTATTTTTCAGAAAATAAATCCATTTATCTGTCAAACTTGTGAGTTCATCTAACTCTTTTTTGAACTTCGGCAACTCGACAAAAAACATTTCTACTTGGAGATGGGGATAATCAAATAGTTTCTCTTTTTCTTTGAAAACGAAATGAGAAATAACATCAGGTTGTTCTTTAAACATTTCAAAATCAGTAATCGTCAAAGCAATTACTGGTTGTAATCTAGGATAACCTTCTCTAATTTTGAGTTGGTTGGCATAGGTTTTGGCTAAGTTGTAGATGACTCGTTTTTCAAAAGCGGCTACATTCAGAACTTGCATTTCAATAATTACCGTCTTGTTGCCGGTAATTCGAGCTTTGACATCCAAATAACTATCTTTGAGTCCGCTAACGGTAGCAGCCGAGTAAGGGTCAATAATTTGCAAGTCTTGGATGATTGGCTCACCGGCGTAAATTAGAGCATTTAAGAAGCTGATGAGGATGTCTTGGCTGTCGGTAGAACCAAAGATTTTTTTGAAGGCAAAGTCTGTTTTAGGGCTGATAAATTTCATGATATTTTTCCTAATCTGTTTTATTGATTTATGAAAGATTTTGATGAAGCGCGCTCGCTTCGGGGCTGCGAAAACTGGGTCGCTGCAATAGCCCACTTGAATTTATGAAAATACGGGTGATATAAATTTAACATACAAGTAAAAATAAAACCAACATAAAAGTAACAGAAATGACCAAAATATTAGTAATTGAAGACAATAACTTAATTCGAGAAATGGTATTAGAACTTCTGGCATCGCGCGGTTTTGAAGCTGTAGGCGCTGAAAATGGAAAAGTTGGTATCCAGTTAGCTGCCCAAATTCCCGATTTAATTTTGTCTGATGTCATGATGCCGGAACTAAACGGTTTTGAAGTATTCGCAGCCGTGCGATCGCACCCTGCAACTGCCAGCATTCCGTTTATTTTTATGACAGCCTCGGAGATGGAAAAAGTCCTGGAACTCAAAGCAGACGGCTATCTCCAGAAACCTTGCAGCGCCACAGAAATGCTCGCGGCGATCGCCACTCAACTAGAAAAACCGACAGTTAGCAACCCACAACATCAAAAAGTACAGGACAATTCTGTGCCATCAAATCTCAGCTTGCGCGCCAGCAATCAAAAATCTCGGTTTGAGATTGCCTCGGTTTGCTCGCAATGACACGCACAGTAACGTTATGGATACATAAGTTGAGAGAATTTCAAATTGGTTCCCCCCAGGGGTGGCTTAGACTGGGTATGTTGAATTTGGTTAAATATTTATGAACGCACAACCCAAAGGCCGCCTTGTTTGGAACCACTCTACCCACCTTCCCGGTTTGATACCAATTTTAGAGCGCCTCACCCTAAAAATGGGCATTCAAACAGTCACTCCTGGGGTCATCAACAAAGTTAAAGGACACATCCCCCGCATGACATTAAGAGTGTCAGTACCCATCCGCGGGGGATTTAAAATCATCGCCAGACAAGGCAAAACCGTACAAGAAGTCTTTATATTAACCACTCTCAGTCAAGGGGACTTGGAAGAGATGATCGCCCAAACCCTAGCCAAGTGACAATATTTTCTTAGCAAGCAAAGCCCGAGCCTTAACTGAAGTAGTTTCATCGCTTTGGGTGATTTCCTCAAGTCTGGCCGAAACTTCCGCTAACCAATCCGGTTTAACAGTCGCAGCACCCGCCAAAGCTTGCAAACCCCCCGCTGCTGCGTAGCGAACCACCCATTCTGGATCTCGGGACGCTTGCAGTAGCGTTTTCACAGCGCGAAGTTGAGCATCTGCAATTTGTTCTGCCGGCATCAATTCCCAGCAAATCGTCCCCAAACCCCTAACCGCCGCCCGCCGCACGCTCAAAGCAAAGTCATTCGCCGCTGCATCAAGCAAAATCTCCAAACCCCTGGGGTCGCCAATTCCCGCCAAAGCCCGAACAGCCCAAGCTCTCGCCCCGTAATTGTAGCCGTCAAGCTGTTCTAGAAGCGGCAGCACCGCAGCTTCTCCGAGTTGAATCAGCCCGTCAACGGCGGCAACAGCGGCGCCTGGGTTGTTGTAACCGAGGACTGTAATTAAGGTAGGAATTGCTTGTTTTGAGGAAGCTGCCGCCAGTGCTTTGACTGCGTTTAACAAGCCTTCGGAAGAATCTGCTTGTTCGACAGCCTGAATTAGTTCTAATGCCATTTATTTGTAAGCTTTACCGTGACTATTGTAATTGTAGGTTGGGTCGATCGCGCGATCGAACTTTTTGCAGCGTGGGTGAGGCGCGGCGATTAACTTGAAAAGCTTACCCTGCTCGAAGTAGGACTGTCTTGGTTAAAGAGTCGAATCGGCAAAAAACTCGACTCGATACCCCCGCTAGGAATTCTTGCGCTGTGCATCCTCACCGCCTTGGCGCTTCCTATAAGACTTAGCCCAAGCATACCGCTGCGGATTTTTTTTCAGCAGATATTCCACAACTTCCCGACGCTTATTCTCATCCTTAGTATTTTTGACAACCTGCTTGAGTTCGGAATCTATATCTTCTGATTTAGCACCGCGTTTAATTGCCTCGTTAAACCAACGCTCACCCTCGGAAAATTGACTCCGCTCAAAACAAATAGCTCCCATCAAAGTGTAAGGATGATGACTCTGAGGCTGATACTCAATAGCTTTGAGCGCGCACTTTTGTGCATCATCTAATTTATCAACATCTCGAAAAGCACCGCCCCTCGTTGTTAGCAAAGCTGACTTGAGCTTATTTTCTTTGATTTGGTCGAAGTCCAGATTTTCTGTCACCTTCAATGCACTTTCCGGTTCATCTGCCTTGCGCCAATGACTGCTGGCGTTGGGCAAGTTCCATTTATCTCCAGTGCGCTCATATTCCCGATCGTAGAAAAGCGCTTCCAGCCTGTGGTAAGCCATAGCAATCTTTCCATGACTAGCTAAAAGTCCCTGTTGTATTAACTGAACAACTAACACAGGATCTAGACGCTCTTCTTTCTCCAATTTGACCATGATTGCGTAAAACGGATCGAAAGGGAAATCACGATCTATAATCCGATACTTGACCTTGAGAGCAGCAAATTCCTTTTCTTGGGCAAAAGTAATTACGTCTTCACGTCCATTCTGTTTCAGCCAATCAATATCAGCCTCACTCAACTGCTCTCCCGATTGAATCTTAGACTTCAGACTAGCAGCATATTTGTCAATAGCAAAAGTAATGACATCCTCACGTTCATTCTTTCGTAACTTTTGTAACCAATCAATATCAGCCTCACTTAACTGCTCTCCCGATTGAATCTTAGACTTCAGACTAGCAACATATTTTTTAATAGCAACAGTCATTGTCTCAGTCAGTTTACGCTTTTTCAGAAAGTTAATATCCGGCTCACCTAGCGGATTTTCTAAATCAATTTTTTTGAGAACTTTATACAGATGGCTAGAGAGGGATGAATCCTCATAAGTAGTAGCTTTATACTTAACCTTCAGTTCAGCAAAGTGCCGTGTTTGTTCAATCTCCAAAACAATGTTAAGCGTTTCGCTAAGTTGATACTCTTCTAGCCAGTTAAGTTCTGACTCGCTCAACTGCATATCTGCATCCAGGTTTTTCAGGATTTGATAGAGCGGACTACAGACAGATGTTTCTGGGTATTCACTAGCTTTGTACTTATCCTTGAGTTGGGCAAATTCAGCTTCTCGTACAGCTTTTTGTTGCCAAAAAATTTCTAGAGTATCAACCAGTTGGTTATTGAACAGCCAGTTAGCCTCTACATCACTTAATATTTCTCGTGCATCGAGTTGCTTGAGAATTTGATACAAGGGGCTATCAAGTGAACAATCTGGATATTCAGTTGCTTGGTACTTAGCCTTTAGTGCAGCAAATCGCGCCATATCTTCAGCGATAGCAACTGTTTGAGTCAGCCCCTGTTCTTGGAGATATTTAACTTCTAAATCAGTTAGCTGATTTTCTGAATCAAGTTTCCAAAGGATAGGATACAAAGGACTGGATATGCTTAGCCCTCTGGTTACTTTAAACTTAGACTTGAGTTGAGAAAAGTTAGCATCTAGTTTTCTTCGTTCTTCAGCTTTACGTTGTGGCTGTTGCTCGATAGCTTCTATTGTTTCCAAAAGCTCATGCTCTCGTAACCACTTCCGCTCAAATTTACTAATCTCAAATTCTAAATCAGCTTTTCGCAGAATGAGATACAGAAGACTAGAGGGAGATGAATCTTCATATTTTGTTGCTTGATACTTGGACTTCAGCACTGCAAAATGTTGCACCTGGACTTCAAAAGCGTTGTTGCTCATGGTGAATCCCCCGATTTATACTTCTAGCCGCTACACAACCATCTCCCAGCATTCCGCGATCGCCCGCAGTTAAAACCCAAACTTTTTTAACTGAAAACTCATCCAGATGGTAATATTATTTTAACAGTTCGGTTTCACCAACTACAGCTACAAACCTCAGTATTTTCACTGAAATTTATAATAATTAGTACCTAAAGCCCCCTCCCTCATTCCATCAAATAATCGGTCATAGATTCACGCGGATCAAACCGATAAAATAGTTCTCAACTCCATGAAATACAGATATGCGGTAGGGAAACAGCACGGCGCTCTGTCCTGAAATGTGCTGTCTCCTGAATGTACGGCAGACAATTGAGAATCGCTACAGCAATCCTATTTCATTGGTGAACTAATTTTTTAACTACCAGCCAGGAAGTCCCTCGGTATATTTAGAGGGGACACATCTGAGCGCTGCGCGAAGTACCCCGTTGGGAATTACGCCCGCGTGATGGAAAGAAGCGTCGGATGTCGCGGACGGAAGCCGACAATTATTTCTTTATACCCATTGATAATCTGGAAATACTCTGGTACTGTATTAGTCAGTGGGGGTGGAACTACCTCACTATAAAAAGCATGAGCAAAAAAGGAAATACGAAGCCTGCGTACTAACGGTACTCCGTTGAACGCCTGGTTTGTTCACAGTAAACTATCCATTAAATCCATAACGCGGATAGCTTCATCTGACAAAGATAGAGATTCTTGTTGATTGAGGTGATGCTCCAAAACTCCTTTGAGCGCAATCAATTTCAGGCTATTTTCTGCTAAAGTCTCAGAAATAGCTTGCGCTCCCGGCAAATAGCCGATCGCCCCCAAGTCCATCAAAGCCGATCGCCTCAACTGCAAATTATCCCCATTCAAAGCACTTACCAACCGCTCTCCGTAAACCCGCTCACCAGTTAGCTGATACATCGCCCGCGCCGCAGCGTACTGCACCCGCTCCACAGAATGTTCTAAAAAAGGTGAAATTAGCGGTATTGCTTCTGTCGCTTGCAGGGTTCCCAAAGCTTCAATTACCGAGTCGTAAGGTTGCACGAGGTGCGATTTTCCTGGCACTCGCACAGCCACAGCTACGCCCCCATCCAATAGCTTCATTAGCGGCTCAATAGAATCGCGATAGCCCAGCATTTCTAGAGCTTGAGCGGCCGCTTCTCGCACGTAATAATCAGCGCATTCCAAACAACGAATCAGGGCCGGTAAGGCTTGTTTGTCGCCCAATTTACCCAGAGCCCGCGCCGCATTTCGTAATAGGGAATAGTCGCCGATTTTTGTTTGTTCTGACTCTTCTTCCAATGCGGCAATTAAAGCTGCAATAGCTGCCGGTTCCTTGACTCGAAATCTGCCCACCCACCAAGCAGCATAATACCGGAGACTGTAATCTTGGGAGTGCAAATTTGCGATCGCCTGTTCAACAGTTAAAGACTCGCCCTCAGCTACACCCGCCGGCGCTGAGTCGGATTCGTAATAATCCATAGTGATTAGTTGTTAGTTATTAGTTATTAGTTATTCGGCTATTGAAATCGCTGCTACACAGAAAAAACCTGCAAGGGTTAGGGAAACTGGCCGATTAAAATCGCTACTAAACAGACAAAACCCGCCTGGGCGGGTTACATTAACTCTTAGTCCGCTTGGAGTGGACTTTGTTTGTCTAGGAGCGATTTTCATCGCCCCTTCTAGCTTATCTAGGAGCGATTTTCATCGCCCCTGCAACCAAACTATTGGTGATCGTGCGATGATTCATGGGATGATTCATGCGATGATTCTGCACCCGCGTTTAAAGGATGAATGCTGACAATTTTCCCGCCCATGCGAGTAATCCGCTGCATTTCTTGATTCATCCGATTGTAAGGCACGTTGATAAATGTACTCGCGCTCGATCGAATCGAATAATCCACATTATCTGTTTCATCGCTTTGGCGCAAGCCGACAACTTCATACCGAAAGCAGCGACCAGCCGAAGCTGTATTGCCACTTTTTCCACCTACAATTTGACCCAACATAAGCTTCTTGGTAATTGGTAATTCTGACTGTTGACTGTTGACTGTTGACTGTTGACTGTTGACTAAAAGCTAGTAACTGCCAACTACCAACTGCCAACTGATACCAATTTTTTATGAGGCTGCATAGAATCTGATCCCCCCTAACCCCCCGCCGGAGGGGGGGACAAGATTCTTCTCAAAGTCCCCCTTCTTAAGGGGGATTTAGGGGGATCGAGATATGTGCAACTTCACATTAAATTGGTATGACTAAATTGGAGTAATGCTGGCGATTTTCGCGCCCATGCGTTGAAATTTCTGCATTTGCGAGGACAACTCCTCAACAGGTACGATGAAAGCCTTGCTGCTGCGGCGCACGCTGGGATAGCCGCCCGTGCGAATGCCCGAAACTTCCACGCGCACCAGCCGTCCTTCTTTGCCGTAAGCTGCAGCGCCGCCGAAAGTGCTGCTGGGAGTTACGTTTCTGGCAGAAGGCCGATATGCCCAACCTTCGTTACCGCCAGAAGGCCCAACTACAGCCGTAGCGGTGTTAGTGCCGAGTTCGACAGCTAAGCGAGAGTTATTGCCTTCTAGTTGAGATGTATCGCTGTTTGCATAGCCGCGATACAACCGGAACATCCGGGTAAAACCGACGGTTTTTTGACCACGCTGGGTGTTAAAGCCGCGGTAGTAAGGGACGATACTTTCGCCAAAGTTTTCTTGATACTCTACTGAATCGATGTAAGAATCAATATCAGCGTCGTAGCCTTGTGTTTGGTACAAATCTAAGTGCTCAACTACTTCAGATTCGTCGTAGGGAGCGCGACCGAGCAAGTGTTTGTAGTTTAGTTCGATCGTCCGAGTTTGGAAGCTGTTGTAGAAAAACTTGGTTTTGTACAGTTCTGACTTAGCTACAGCGCGTACAAATTCTCGTACAGTCAAACTGCCGTCCCGCAGCAAAGACTCGGAACTTATAAGTCGCTCGGATTTCATTAAATAGTCGTTGCCCAGCACCTGACGGTAAACCGCACGAATCACAGTTTCAACGTCGTCTTTGGTGTAGTTTGGGCGCAGTTCTACCTTCGGCGCATCGCTCAATGCGGATGTTCCTAGTCTGGACGCTGCTGTTGTAATCGCCACCAGATTTTCTCCTAAATTATTAATGACAAAAGTTTTATGCTTGGTTGCACTTGAAATTTTTAGGACTAAAGATAATATGCCTCAAAGTAGGGTGTACACTGCACACCTTACATATCCACATAAAATTGAAGAATTTTTTAGCCTTAGTCCTAATTTGCTAAAGACGTTTCAAAAAAACGTCAATACACAAACTTTAAGCTGTGGTAATACTTACCACTTTGCCGCCACATTTGTTGATTTGCTGCAAGCGGCTCGAAAGTTGCTCGTAAGGCACGAGATATTCGGTAGTAGTCCGCCGCACTTGGGGCGAAAAATTAGCCGAACCTTGCATTGCGGTGACTCGGTAGAGTTGGCCGCGAGAACCGCCGGAGGTGCCGCCAAGGGCTTTTCCGGTGGAGGCCGTGTATATCGGCGAAGCCATATTTCTCGCTACTTCCCAAGTCAGGCGGGCTTGGGTTTGGTTTTGCGATCGATCGCTAGAAGCAAAACCCCGGTACAGTTGAAACATCCGGTTAAAACCGACGGTTTTTTGACCTCTTTGAGTCGCGAAACCGCGATAGTAAGGCACTATACTTTCGCCAAAATTTTCTTCATACTCAACTGAGTCAATGTAAGAATTGATTTCAGCTTCGTAGCCTTCTGCATTGTACAAATCAACGTGGAAAGCAATTTCCGACTCGTCGTAAGGAGCGCGGCCCAACAAATGCTTGTAATTAAGCTCAATTAACCGCGTTTGCGAGTTCGGATAAAAAAACTTTTTCCGATAAGTTTCGGAATGTGCAATTGACCGCACAAAATCTTTCACTGAAATCTGCCCTTGCAGCAGCAGAGATTCAGCACTGGTAAGTCGTTCGCTCGACATTAAATACTCGTTGCCGAAAACTTGGCTGTAAGCAGCGCGAATTACTGCTTTCGCATCCTCTTGCGTCCAGTGGGGGCGCAGTTCTACCCGTCCCGCTTCTTCAAATGCTTTTATTCCCAACCGTTCTGCTGCACCTAATCCCGCCATTTTCGCTTCTTCCTTTTTTGCTTTAAAAATTGAAAACTGCTTAAAAAAGTATTTGCAAAACTAGGCTTCGATCGCAGATGCCCGGAATTCTAAACAACCGCTAACACTTAAGCTAACAGCAGCTTACAATTCCGGGCATCACGCAAATCTAGCTCAGAGCGTTGATTGCGTAGTCGATGTAGGAATTCGCTTCAGTTGCAGCGTCGCCACTCAGACCGTGGTTGCCTTTGATGTACTTGAGAGCTTCAACGTACCAGCTAGGAGACAATTCAAATGTCCGGTTGATTTCGTCAACACCTGCAATCAGGTACTCGTCCATCGGACCGGTGCCGCCTGCAACTAAGCAGTAGGTTACCATGCGGAGGTAGTAGCCGATGTCGCGAGAGCACTTGGCTTTACCGGTTGGGGTAGAAGCGTAGTTAGGGCCTTGCATTTGTTGTGTGTACGGGAATTTGTTGTACACAGCTTGAGCTGCACCGTCGATCAAGCGCTGAGAGTTGGCGGTCAAAGCCTTGGCTGCTTCCAAACCGGCTGCTGCTTGGCGGAAACGTCCGAAGGCGACTTGCAGTTCAGTGCTGCTCAGGAAACGGCCTTGAGAATCGGCTGCGGTTACTGCTTCAGTCAAAGGGGTTTTCATTGTTCTGGTTTCTCCCTAATGTTGTGTTGTTTTTGTACAAAAATGATTGTTTGCAAAAATGCGATGCTCGCTTCTTTACAAGAAAGGTTCGCTTGGCTATTTTTAGCCGACTGCATTGGCTGCGCGGTCGAAGTAGCTGCCGATTTCAGACATCAGCGAGCTGCAATCACCACGGGTAACACCGTTGGGGTCGTTAGCGATCGCGATCGCTGCTTCTTTCATTTTTTGCACGCCGGCTGCAACTGAGCCACCGGGAACTCCCAGAGCTTGGTATGTTTCACGCAGACCGTTCAAGCAGCGGTCGTCCAAAACGCTGGCGTCGCCTGCAAATGTTGCATAGGTGACGTAGCGCAAAATGATTTCCATATCGCGCAAGCAAGCTGCCATGCGGCGGTTGGTGTACGCATTGCCACCAGGAGCGATCAGTTGAGGCTGTTCGGCGAACAGGGTGCGAGCTGCATTGGCTACGATGCTGGATGCGTTGCCGGTGATGCGGTTTACTGCATCAATCCGCTTGTTAGCGTCGGAAACCATGCTGCTGAGAGCATCTAGTTGACCCGGAGCTAGAAATTCGCCGCGAGCGTCTGATTGGGAAACCACTTTTGTAAATGCGTCAAACATGAAAGAACTCTCCTATTTGAGTTAATTGAGTTTGGTTGCGGTATAAAACCGTTAAGTTAAATTTGTTCAGGCTACGAGTGCCTGCAAGGGTTGAAATTTGATGCCAGCTAATCTGCTGGTCCCATCGATCTCTCCCTTTCCGCTACCTGCACTATTGTTACATTGCAACGGAGGTTTAAGAAACCTTAGAAAATTTTACACCTTTTATGAGATGCGACAAACCTTGTCAATCAGGGTTTTTGTTAACTTTGGCCTGTCGTTTCAACCCTCTGATAATCTTTATACAATGCTCGCCTGCGTTTGTTTATTACAAATTATTACAGAAACTTATCTCTCTAAGAAGGTAAATATTTGGGGTGCAAGTGCGGGCAAATCTCCTTCCGAGGGTAGATGCGCGAAGGTACGCATAAACGAAGAGTTTGCTTCGATCGCCCTGCCGTGGGGGTGGAACCCCCCCGAACCGTCCCGTGGGCCGATCGCCTTTGTTAGCTTTCTGTGGAAAAGCGGGATTGTTAAGAAGTGTTAAGTAAATTAAAGTTTTGGTAATAGAAGGCTGGGGGAATAGGGAAAAAAGCAAAAATTCTGCCCAATGTCAGGAGGCCTGCAAAATTCGGTGTGGGAAAAATCCCCAAGATTGTGAAGCCCCTCGCCAGAGCCTCAGCTTTTGCCGGAAATATCACCATTTGAAGACTAAACTCAGCCGTTGGGCATTGGGTAAAAGCCGAAGAAATTGCTAATTTTTAGTAGTAAGGTGGATAGGTGCTATCAGATACATTTAACCCGGTAAATCCAGGATTGCGCCTCGATATACTGTGTATGGCAGATCGGGCATCGCTTTTAGCGATCCCTAATAGGGAGGTATCTCTCAAAGCTTTCAACAAAATATTGAAAGCGCTATTCAATGCGTTACGTTTTTGGGGGCTGAGCCGTTACGCTTACTACGAAACTTTTTCGCTTAGTCCGATGCTTCGGCGCTGGTTTTAAACGGTAGCCTATCCTATTACATACTACCAATGTCTACCGCTATCTTCTAAGAGTTTACAAGAATTCGTTTACTATACGAAAACAGCCGTAGGCGTACAAAGGGCGCGATCGAGCCACCAGACGCATTGAAGTTAAAAGCTTTTTGCTTCCCCGGCATCGAACCGCCCCAAACCAGTCCCAAGTTAAACAGTTTTTTATTCAGAACTCAAAACTTAAAACTCTCTTACTGTAATCAGCCAGATGGATCGGCTGTAGCTGTCCGGCCACAACCACCTTTATGCCCCACGCTCGATCGTAATTTATGTCTTCAAATTCTCCCTCTTCTTGGCACACCGTAGCAATTGACCAAACTCTCCAGCAGCTCAGCAGCAACAAAGACGCTGGCTTGAGCAGCCAACAGGTGTCAGAACGCTTGCAGCAATACGGCCCCAACGAACTCGAAGAAACAGGAGGCCGCAGTCCGTGGTCGATTTTTGTCGATCAGTTCACCAACATCATGTTGTTGATGCTGATGGGTGTGGCCGTGATTTCGGCTTTCTTGGACATCAGGTCGAATACTTTTCCCAAAGATGCGATCGCCATTTTTTCGATCGTCATACTCAACGGCATTCTCGGCTTTTTCCAAGAGCAAAGTGCTGAAAAAGCCCTCGCAGCCCTCAAAAACCTCGCTTCCCCCCTAGTCAGAGTCCTGCGGGACGGCAAAACTTCGGAAATAGCAGCCAAGGAACTCGTACCCGGAGACGTGATGCTGTTAGAGGCAGGGGTAAAAATAGCAGCAGACGCACGCTTGATCGAAACATCAAATCTGCAAGTCAGAGAATCTGCTTTGACAGGAGAAGCCCTAGCAGTAACCAAGCAAGCAGAGCTAGAACTTCCAGAAGATGCTTCCTTGGGCGATCGACTCAACCTGATTTTTCAGGGCACAGAAGTTGTTCAGGGACGAGCAAAGGCGATCGTCACCAACACCGGAATGAAAACTGAACTGGGCAAAATTGCCACCATGCTTCAGTCAGTAGAAACCGAACCGACTCCCCTGCAACAGCGGATGAGCCAGTTGGGAAATGTTCTAGTCTCCGGAGCCCTAGCCTTAGTCGCAATAGTCGTCATCGGCGGCATGATTACCTTCCAAAACGGCGGCATCGGGTTCGATACCAGCAGGTTTGAAGAGTTGTTAGAAGTTTCTCTAAGCATGGCTGTGGCTGTGGTTCCCGAAGGACTCGCAGCAGTCGTGACAGTCACTCTGGCACTCGGAACTAGGCGGATGGTGAAGCGAAACGCCCTGATTCGCAAACTGCCTGCAGTAGAAACTTTGGGATCAGTTACTACCATTTGTTCTGACAAAACAGGTACTCTGACTCAAAATAAAATGGTAGTTCAGCTAGTCTCGACGGGCGACTGCACAGTCGCCGTAGCAGGCGACGGCTATGCCCCGATCGGAGATTTTACCGATCGCCTGACATCGGCCAAAATTAATAATTTAGAGGAATATCCAGAACTCGAATCTTTATTAATTGCCTGTGCAGTTTGCAACGACGCAGTATTGCAACAAGAACAGCAACAATGGCAGATTTTAGGCGACCCCACAGAAGGAGCTCTGCTGTGTGTAGCCGGAAAAGCAGGCATTTATAAGGAAAAACAGTCTCAATTGCTGCCACGGACGGCGGAATTTCCTTTTTCTTCCGAACGCAAGCGGATGAGCGTGATTTGCGAAGTGCCAGGCCGATCGGGACATTCGGGATTTCCAGCAGTTGAAGGACAGCAGCCGAATTATTTGATGCTGACCAAAGGTTCTCCAGAGTTGACTTTGGAGCGCTGCAAAGGCATTATAGTCGGCGATCGAGTACAACCTTTAACCCAGGAAATGCGCGATCGCATCCTCGTCGAAAACAACAACATGGCAAGCGGTGGTTTGCGAGTCCTCGGGTTTGCGTACAAACTCTGGGAAAACTTGCCGCCCGAAGGTTCTGAGGAAACCAGCGAACAAGACATGATTTGGCTGGGACTCGTCAGTATGCTGGATGCCCCGCGCCCGGAAGTGCGGGAAGCAGTGGTGAAGTGCCGCGATGCTGGCATTCGGGTGGTGATGATTACAGGAGACCACCAGTTGACAGCCAAAGCCATCGCCTACGATTTAGGTATTGCAACAGAGGGCGATCGAGTTCTCACCGGTCAAGAATTAGAAAAGCTCAGCCAAGAAGAACTCAAACAGCAAGTCGAACAGGTTAGCGTTTACGCCCGCGTCTCCCCCGAACACAAATTGCGGATTGTCCAAGCTTTGCAAAGTTGGGGCAAATTTGTCGCCATGACCGGCGACGGCGTTAACGACGCCCCAGCCTTGAAACAAGCCGATATCGGCATCGCAATGGGGATTACCGGCACCGATGTCAGCAAAGAAGCTAGCGATATGGTGCTCCTCGACGACAACTTCGCAACTATTGTCGCCGCCGCTGAAGAAGGGCGAGTGGTTTATAGCAATATTCGCCGCTTTATTAAATACATTTTGGGCAGCAACATCGGCGAAGTTTTGACAATTGCGGCCGCACCTTTAATGGGTTTGGGAGGAGTGCCGCTAACGCCACTCCAAATTTTGTGGATGAACTTAGTAACAGACGGCGTTCCCGCTTTGGCCTTGGCCGTGGAACCGGGGGAACCGAACGTGATGAAAAGGCCTCCTTTCAGTCCGCGAGAAAGTATTTTTGCGCGGGGTTTGGGTTCTTACATGATTCGGATCGGGATTATTTTTGCAATTTTGACGATCGCGATGATGTCCTGGGCTTACGGATATACCACCAACCCTAACCATGTTGGAGATCCCGAAGCTTGGAAAACAATGGTGTTTACAACTCTTTGTTTGGCGCAAATGGGTCACGCGATCGCAATTCGGTCTAACACTCAGCTAACTATCGAGTTAAATCCCTTCACTAATGTTTTTGTGTGGGGGGCTGTAATTGTGACTACTATGCTGCAATTAATGCTGATTTACGTTCCGCCACTGAGAGCCTTTTTCGGCACTCATTATTTAACGGGGTTTGAGTTGCTAGTTTGCTTCGGTTTCAGCGCTCTGATGTTTGTCTGGATTGAAATGGAAAAACTGTTTGTGCGCTTTTACAACAAATCTAGGAAATAGTGTTAACGGCTGACGGATAGTGAGCGATGTTTCATTATTCGTTAGATGGCTCTCATTCCGCGCTCTTCTCAACATCCGCAAGATATCCCGCAGGGGTTTTTAACCCCTGCCTCAAAGCAAAAGTCCTCGCTATGAGGACTGAAAAAACTATGTTTTAAAAATACAAAGAAAAATAAAGATTTTTCTGGCAGGGTGATTATCAATAACCCACGTCAACAGTCAACAGTCAACAGTCAACAGTCAACAGTCATTATATTATGTATTTAAAAACGCTGCACCTACGGCAGTTTCGGAACTACTTCGATCAAAAGGTAGCGTTTGACGCTCCCAAAACCATTTTAGTAGGAAATAACGCTCAAGGAAAATCTAACTTGTTAGAAGCGGTAGAGTTGCTTTCCACATTAAAAAGCCACAGGGTAGGGCGCGATCGCGATTTAATACTCGACTCAAAGCCGATCGGGCAAATTGATGCTACACTCGAACGTCAAACCGGAGCGATCGACTTAGCTTTAACTCTTCGCTCTGGGGCGCGTCGGACACTGAAGCTCAATGGTGAACCGCTGCGTCGCCATTTAGACTTTTTGAGCGTCTTAAATGTAGTGCAATTTTCTTGTTTGGATTTGGACTTAGTGCGTGGCGGGCCCGAAGGAAGGCGCAATTGGATCGATCGCCTAGTCATCCAATTAGAACCGATTTACGCTCACATTTTGCAGCAGTATAACCAAATTTTGCGCCAGAGAAACGCTCTGTTGAAACGTTCTAAAGAAATCAGGAAAGCTGAATTTTCCGACAGTTTTGACAAAATGCGATTTATCGGATCTGAAACTCCCGAAGACCAAAATATCACAGAATTCCCAATGCCCGATGCCCAATGCCCAATGCCCCATTCCCAATTCCCAATTCCCCGTTCAGAATTAGCTTTGTGGGACGCGCAGTTGGCGACAGCGGGCGCTCGCGTCATCCGCAGGCGCGATCGAATTTTGGAGCGATTGATGCCTTTAGCTCGAAATTGGCACCGTTCAATTAGCGGTTCAGCAGAAGTTTTGGATGTGAAATACGATGCTAATATTGAAGTAAGTTCAGAATTTATCGCTAAAGATAATCTCGAAGGAGTGCGGCAAGCATTTTTAGAGAAAATTCAAAAAAGGGCGATCGCAGAACAGTTTCAAGGAACCACTTTAGTCGGCCCCCACCGCGACGACATTACATTTACCATTAACAATACCCCAGCTCGTCAATACGCATCCCAAGGTCAGCAGCGAACTCTGGTATTAGCATTAAAATTAGCCGAACTGCAGCTTATTGAAGAAGTCGTCGGTGAAGCGCCTTTACTGTTGCTCGACGACGTACTTGCAGAACTCGATCTGAGCCGCCAAAATCAACTTTTAGAAACAATTCAAGAACGATTTCAAACTCTGATTACTACAACTCACCTAGGCGCTTTTGATGCTCAGTGGCTGCGACAAACCCAAATTCTCTCCGTCGTTGCTGGACAAATCAATCGATTTTAGATTTGAGATTTGAGATTTTAGATTGACAAATTTTCTGTTTCATGGTATGAGAACAAAAAAATGTAGAAAGTGGCATTATTACCTCAATTCGAGATAGGATAAAGGTTAATTTTGATTGCAGCTTTCGCTTCCATTTTTCTAACCCTTGTCAACGACCCAGGTCTAAAGACACTGGGCTTCTAGCCTAAGACTTAAACCACAGTTGACCAGACTAAGTACCTCGCGTACTACGTTAACGGTAAGAGTTTAAAGACCTACCAAGGGATGCGAAGCTAGTTCCTTGCTCTAGAAATTTAGGATTAAACAGACTTATTGGGTTAAATCAGTGTCCTAGATATAGTACCGGCCGTTAACTTTGTCGAAGCTAACATTACCCCGAAAGGGAGGCTCATAAAAGAGCGAACATTATGCGTACAGGGTTGCGAAGTTTGAGATGGTAATTGTCCCATCGAAAGTACACTACAAAAGTACACCGAATCTAGCAATCCCAAGGCGGTAATGGAAAGATTCACGCCGGTTTCAACCGCCGAGTCGTTTCCCTCTCAGCACTCTTCGTGACTGAGTTTCCCACTTACCGAATTTTTTATGAAGCATTACATTTCCCGTCTGTTAGCCCTGGTATTAGTTGTTGTCATCGGCGTAGCGGGCTGTACCAATGTTCCCGCCACTCTGAGTGGAGATTATGGTCAAGACACATTAGCATTAGTTAAGAGCTTGAGAACAGCGCTCACTTTGCCAGAGGGCACGCCGGAAAAAGCAGCCGCTCAAGCCAAGGCTCGCACAAGTATCAACGATTTTTTTGCTGAATACCGCCGCGATCCCGCTCTTACCAAGCTGGCCTCTTTCACGACAATGCGGACGGCATTAAACTCTTTGGCCGGACATTACAGTTCCTATCCAAACCGTCCCGTTCCTGAAAAATTGAAAAAGCGTCTTGAGTCAGAATTTCAGCAAGTAGAAGCTGCTCTTAACAGAGGATCTTAATCTCAAAATTTAGGATCAAGGATAAATTTTAATAATTCATCTTTCATCCTTGATATTTGAGTGTTAACAATTTTTAGTAGAAATATCAACTGCTTTTAGCGCCCACTGTATCCAGGCGCTTTTTTATGCAGCATTTAGGGAAAAAATACTGCAAAACCGTTTAATCGCGGAGTCTTGTCTTACCCGATCGCCCTTATGGAATTTAAATAGCCGCCAGATAGAATTTGCATTGTGCGATCGACTTATGCCATAACTAGGTTAACCCAAAAAAGTAGAAAATTTGTAGCTGCTTGTTGAGGGCGATCGGCAAAATGCGATCGTCACCCAATTTAAACCAGAAAACCCCATCCAACTCTCCCATGAAAATTGCACCAACTCGCATCGCGAATTTGCAACACCAGCGACGCTTTTTAAGTGCGGTAACTGCTGTTTTAACCAGTAGCTTCATCAGCCAGCTTGTTTGGCCGTTTATCGGAAATCAACCAGCTTTTGCCCAAACATCAGCCTATTGCCAATTATCCCCAGAACAAGTCAATCAAAAAGAAGACTTGCGCCGCGCCGCGCTGTCGGGAAAACGGGAATCTCAGCAAGCATATTTTGCTGTTTTGAACAAACACGCGCGGGAAATAGCAGAATGCCGCCAAAAAACTTGGCCCGAAACCCAAGCAATTTGGCTGCGTTTGTATCCCTGCGATGTCAGACCCGGAGAACTCGATCGAGTATTGGACAAAGTTGTGAATAAAGGCTACAACCAAGTCTATATAGAAACATTTTACGATGGTCAAGTGCTTCTCCCAGCCGCCGACAATCCAACGGCTTGGCCTTCTGTTGTGAGAAATCGCGGTTACGAGAAATACGATTTGTTAGAAAAGGCGATCGCCAAAGGCAAACAGCGAGGTTTAAAAGTATACGCCTGGTTATTTACCATGAACTTTGGGTATAGCTATTCTCAGCGTTCAGACAGACAGCAAACCCTCGCTATCAACGGTAAAAATCAGACAAGTTTAACAGTAAGCGAATACGCAGCAATTAACGAGGACTTCGGAGAAGTTCCGGGCAATCAAGCCTTTATCGATCCGTACAACCCACAAGCACGGCAAGACTATACTTTGTTAGTAAATCAAATAGTCAAGCGCAAGCCCCAAGGAATGTTGTTCGACTACATTCGCTATCTACGGGGCATCGGACCCGCTTCAGTTGCTACCAAAGTTCAAGACTTGTGGATTTACGGCCCAGCATCGCAGCAAGTTCTTTTGCAGCGGGCTAGCAATCAGCAAGGGCGAGATTTAATTCAGCGATATTTGACTAAGGGATTTATCAATCCTAATGACGTTCAAGCAGTAGTCAAACAGTATCCAACTGAGCGAGAACCTCTTTGGCAGGGTCGAGTTCCGCAGGCGATGTCAGTAGCAACTACAGCTTCTAGAAGGCCGAATGCCGCATCAAGATCGGCCTCAACAACTCCCGCCACTAACAAGCCAAACCCTGCAACTCCGACACCAAAACCGACACCGCCGCTTCCCGATACCGGCACTCTGCAAAAAGACCTGTGGAAACTGAGCGTTGCTCACGCAGTACAAGGGATTTTAGATTTTTTGGGGATAGCAATTCAACCCGCTCAAAGGATGGGAATTCCTGTAGGAGCAGTGTTTTTTCCCACTGCAAATCAAGCGATAAATCAAGGGGGATATGATTCGAGGTTGCAGCCTTGGGACACATTTCCGGCTGCAATGGAATTCCACGCCATGTCTTACGGAAATTGCGGGGATGTAAGCTGCATTGTGCCACAGGTGCAGCGGACAGTGAGTTTAGCGCCTCCGGGAGCAAAAATTATTCCTGCCATTGCTGGAGATTGGGGAAAACCTCTTAAAAATCGGCCGTCTTTGGAGATTCAAATGCAGGCAATTCGCGCCGCGACGCCGCAAATTAATGCGGTGAGTCATTTTGCTTTTGGGTGGCAAGAACCGGAGGATGAAAGAGCGCGGCAAACTTGCAGATTGTAGATACATTTCTGGACGCACAGGGTGTCATCATCTAGTTTTATGGTTGCGGAGCCTAAAAGCGTAGATTTTGGATCAATAAACCGGGTTTTTCTATCGGAATCGGCGGCGAACCACGATTGATTTGCCTAAAAAAAACCCGGTTTTTGCCTCAGTATTGATTGAGTGCGATCGACCTTTGGCAAAAAAAATTAATTTACCAAATTTTCGACCTAGCTGAACAATCAGGCATAATGAGATTGTTCAAAAATTGCTGGAAATGCAAGCGGGACAAAAACAGCCAATTGCCGATCGCAAATCCCAATGAACAGACATCTGGGCCAAATTAACTTACTCAGAATTTCATCTGCGTTCATTTGCGTTCATCTGCGGTTAAAAATCCAAATTCTGCTAAAGTTATTAATAACCATAAAACCCTTTATTAATCATAATGCAAAAACTACAAGCAAGAGATGTCAACCTCCGCTATCTAATCGATAACTTCGGTTTACAGCGAGTTCGTAACAGCGAATTTTTCCGAGAATGGCAAGAAAACTTACCCGAAGTAACAGACTCAGAAAAACAATTGCTCGATCGCGTTCAAGACATATACTTCAACTTGGTAGATAACCCGCCTGTATGGGAAAATGCAGTCAAGCTAACAATTATCAGCCCCATTTTGTTTATTGCCGGTCTGTATGAGTCTCCTTTTCAAGTCAAAGCCGAAAAGTCGATCGCAATTCAAGAGGAAGACGAAGGCAGAATCATCGAAGGCAGAATAGATATCCTAATTATGAAAGCAAACTTGTGGGTGACAGTAATTGAATCCAAACAACTTTCGTTTTCAACAGACGAAGCACTCGCACAACTCCTGACATATATGCTGGCAGATCCCAACCCAGAAACTCCTACTTTTGGCATGATTACCACAGGTGCTAACTTCTCTTTTGTCAAGTTAGTTAGAGGGGAAACTCCCCAGTATGCGCGATCGGCTGAATTTGTTATTTCCAATCCCGGCAATGAATTGTACCGGGTTTTGCAGATTTTAAAACGCCTGAGTCAACTTCCAGACTAGCAATAAAAGCCATTTTGAGTTATCTTTCAAAGCAGACAATATCTAATATCTCAAATTTCAAACTGGTGCGAGCATGGTAAATTACTGGATAGTCGGCGCTGTGGCAATAGCTTCTGTCTGCTGGGCAGAAATAATACGAGACTTTTATCACGTCGTGTCGCATTATTGGGCACCCCTGCAAAAGCTGCACACTTGGCATCACCGCGTTTTCCGCCCGAATTTGACCCCCGTCAGCGAGACAATTTACAAGCAAGCACACTGGCGTCACGACGTGCCCGAAGGTGCGGCGATGATGGTTTTAGGCTTGTTGCTGTGGGTTGTAGCTTATTTTGGGCTGCCGGAATATCACTGGGGTGCAGCCGCCGGTTGTATTTATACTTTAGGCTTTTTGTTGAGCGCGATCGCCCGCGCGATCGGCATCAAAGGTGCAGACGAATTAACCGACATCACCCACCAACCGGGAGACTTCCTGACTCCCCCTGGCAAGTGGTTAGTTAATAAACCTTATCACTGGCGGCACCACTTCGACAATCAAAATGCTTACTATTGCGGTACTTTCACCTTAATAGATAAACTTATGGGTACAGCACTTTCTCTCAAAGGCAAAACTGTAGCCGTCACCGGTGCATCTGGAACTTTAGGGCGTTTGCTACTCAAACACCTGCACAAAGCTGGTGCAAAAGTGATCGCCCTCTCCTCTGGAAATGAGGAAATTACTTTGAATTTAGACGGCGAAAATTTACCTGTGAAAACCGTAACTTGGCAAGCTGGCCAAGAGGCAGACTTAGCCCTATTGTTAGAAAAAATCGATATTCTCGTCATCAATCACGGGATTAACGTACAGCGAGAAAGAACAGGAGAGGCGATCGCAAACTCATACGAAATTAACACTTTTTCCGCGTGGCGGCTGATGGAACTCTTTTTCTTAACAGTCCGCACTAACGAAAACATCGCTTGCAAAGAAGTCTGGATCAACACTTCAGAAGCCGAAGTAATTCCCGCTGTCAGTCCTCTTTACGAACTCAGCAAGCGCGCCCTCGGAGATTTAGTCACCCTGCGGCGACTAGACGCACCCTGCATCGTTCGCAAACTGATTTTAGGGCCGTTTAAAAGCAACTTAAACCCGATCGGCATCATGTCTCCTGACTGGGTAGCACAGCAAGTTGTCAAACAAGCTAAAGCTGATGCCCGCAATATCATCGTGACAATTAATCCTTTGACTTTTATCATTTTTCCAGTCAAAGAGTTTTTTGTTTCCCTCTACTTCCAAATTTTCAGCCGGAAAGCGATTTCAGAGATTAAAGCAGTGGCGACATCGGAAAAATCTAGCGTTGAATCTAAGATTAATTAATCAACCAAAACCGGGTTTCCGCAGGGGCGGCGGCTGTGACTGTCCGCCCTGCTGCTAAATTCCACAAAACTAAAGCCTTTCTCACATCGTCACGAGTAAGCTGACGCCCCCACTCCCACAGCCGCAAACCCACTCTTCTGACTCATGGGGTAAAAACCGTTGGCGGGGAGTGGAATCGAAAGCTGTTTCGGGCCCCATTCCGAACATGGTTATGCTTACTGATATAAATTATTGAATATTATTACTAACTATTGTCTCTCCTGATTCACTTCTATCCGCACGGGGTACTGTACGCTACCCGTTGCTGGTGCGGAATGTGGGTGTCAACTATGGTCGTTGGTTAGTTGATAAGCTGTTCAGCATTTAAATAAAATGTCAACAAACAATCTAAGTCTTGTGGGGAGTAGGGGTTGGGCGTCTCGCCCGCCCTAAATATGCAATTTAAATGCGTGACAGCTTACATCCAAGACTCATAAGTGTAATTTGATAGTGGTGGAATTGGGCGATCGCGATCGTTAAATAGAACAAGCAGCACACCGATCTCGATCGGCAAAAATAAACTTTTGTAAAAGTTCAAGAAAATCCCGGAATTTACTTTGGGACAGACGTAATTAGTGAAATCACTGGTCGAACAAAGACTTTGGATAACAAGTATGAATTGATAAACTCTTTTCACACGTTGTCAGAGGCAGGCAAAAGTTTGGCGATCGGGATCTTCAGGATGCGTCCTTCCAGTTCATCTACCTTTTCCAAAGGAAAAACTAAAATGCCAAGAAGATCACTTGAAATCTTCGGCGATGGTCGCGTGTACGAAATAAAAGACGACCTAGCCGTTAAAGTCACCGAGACAAATGGGCAAGTAAAAGCATTAATTGATGCTTTAAAGTTCAGCGTGGCTAAAACATACAACATTAATCCTCCAGAAAAACAACCGCCTGATGTGGCAGAACGCAGAGGTTCAAAGCAAATCAATGGAGAAGGCTTTAAGCTTCTGACTACGTTTGAAGGATGTAAGCTAACTGCTTATGATGACGGCGGTGGAGTTTGGACAATTGGTTATGGACACACTGGCAACGATGTTTTTCCAGGACTGACGATTAGCCAAACGCAAGCAGAAGAATTGCTGAGCAAAGATTTAGAAAAATTTGAATCCTTTGTTGAGGATGCCGTGGAAGTTCAGCTCAATGACAATCAGTTTTCTGCACTGGTTTGTTTCTGCTTCAACGTGGGGCCAGGAGGTTTTGGAGATTCAACTCTTCTGAGGCTTTTGAACGAGGGAAATTATCAAGGAGCAGCTAATCAGTTTCCTGTGTGGAATAAGGTCAACGGTCAACCCTGGCTAGGGCTGACACGCCGACGATTGGCTGAACGATCGCTGTTTTTGGGAAAACCCTGGCAGTCATTCTTAACCTATGAAGGAACAGGCGAAGAAGTAACAGGTGAAACAATCTCAGAAGCACCTCGCACTTTGAAACTCACCGATCCTCTCATGCAAGGTGAGGATGTTCGTCAAGTGCAAGAAGCTTTGAAAACAGCAGGAATTAATCTCGAACCTGATGGATTCTTTGGCAATGATACTGACAAGGCAGTGCGGCAGTTTCAGCAGCAGAAAGGGCTAACGGCGGATGGTGTTGTAGGTGCCCAAACGCGAAAAGAATTGGGACTATAACATCGATTGTGTAACCAAATTCAAACCGATAGGAGAAAACCATGACTGACTCAAGCGATCTTCTCTTTAATCAACCTGTAATTGTCGAGGCCTGTGAAGAATTTGTCGAACGGGATCGGTTGGGAATTAGAGGCAGTTTCCCCGGATTGCTTCAAGATGCACCCATGTCTTCGACTGCGGTGGTAAATGGCTTATCCCAGCAGTTGATATATCAACTCCAACTGATTGTGCCAGATGCCTTTGTCAGTTTTGATGACCTGAATGTAGACTTGCTAGAGGCAGCCTTTCCCTATGTACAAGCCCCTGCAAAACAGGCACTCCAGAAAGCCATTCAAGATCGAGGTCAAACTATGCAGGTGAACTCTGCCTACCGCACGATCGCTCAGCAAATGCTGCTGTATAACGATCGCTTCAACAACTCTAATCCTGTAGCTCCACCGGGAGCCAGCAACCACCAAACTGGGTTAGCGATCGACATTGAAGATGCAAGAGGCTGGGAAGTTTATTTAATGCGGTATGGCTGGAATCCATTACCGGGCGATCCACCTCACTTCGATTACCAAGGTGGCGGCACGATCGATCTTCGCAGCAAATCAATACTCGCATTTCAGCAGCTTTGGAATCAGAACAATCCTAATGCAAAGATTAGCGAGGATGGCGGTTTTGGCCCTCAAACCGAGGATGCACTTAATCGATCTCCTGCTCCAGGGTTTCCTAAAGCGCCGTGGGATGGCAAACCCAGAACTTTGCGCTTGGCGATACCCAGAATGGAAGGTTCGGATGTACTCAAGCTTCAGGATGGTTTGAAAAAGGCTGGGATTGTAGTTGGGGCTGATGGTGAATTTGGGCCAGCAACAGATAAAGCCGTCAAGGAATTTCAGCAGAAGAAGGGTTTGAAGCCAGACGGAATTGTCGGACCAAAAACCCGCGAGCTAATGGCTTGAACTGTTCGCGATCGAATTAACAAAATCTTGAGCTGAAGGATACGTTGGTGTATCGGCAGAGTTTTCTGAAAAGCTTGAACTTGCGGCTCTAGAACTCTGCCGATACACCAACTCTCTGAGTTAAATACAGATGCTGGAGTGATGAGGTAAAAATGGCTGACCAACCCGATCAAACACTGAATTTTTACGCATTATTAATTGGCATTGACTACTACTTACCCAATCGGTTGTACAAGAGTCTTAAAGGAGCCGTGCGTGACATTAATCTTGTAGCAAGCTACCTCTCCGAGACACTGAAGGTTCCATCCGAACGGATTTTCAAGCTGACTTCTCCGAATCCTGAAGTCGCGGAAACAATCGAGACCAAAGACCCGGAACCAACTTATGAAAATATTGTGGCAAAGTTTAAGGCTATTACAGAAATAGCTCAGCCGGGAGAGCAGGTTTACATTCACTATTCTGGACATGGAGGACGGACGACAACTATTTATCCCGAATTGAAGGGGAATGACCAACTCGATGAGGGAATTGTGCCAATAGATGTTGGCAACGAATCTGGGCGCTACCTGCGAGATGTGGAATTGGCGACACTGTTGAAGCGGATGACGGACAAAGGGTTGATTGTCACCCTAGTCTTGGATAGCTGCCACTCTGGAGAAGCAACTAGAGGCGACGATGTTGCAATTCGAGGCCCCGGAGAAACCGACACAGCACTGCGAGACTCTGAAAGCTTGGTTGCCCAGCGACAGGAGCTGATCGCAAACTGGCAGGCTTTGACTGATGGGATTCCTGCAAGTATTACCCCTGGGCAGTGGCTTCCTCAACCTAGAGATTATGTATTGCTAGCTGCCTGTCGTCCTAGCGAGTATGCCTACGAGTATGCGGTGAGCGGTAAGGAGCGACATGGGGCGCTGACGTACTGGATGATCGATACGTTAACCAGTAGCCCTTCAGGATTGACGTACAAAACATTGCACGATCGCGTCAGTGCGAAAATTCAAAGCAAGTTCCCTCAGATGCCAATGCTGGTGGGCGAGAGCGATCGCTTTGTCTTCGGAGTTGAGCGCGGATCTTTACAATATGCCGTCAACGTGGTTGAGGTAATTGAGGCAGAGGTAACAGAGGCAGACTCAGAACCGAAGAAAGTCGTCAAGCAAGTTCGGCTGAATGCGGGGATGGCAAACGGTCTCAGTCCAGGTTATCGTTTCGCAATCTATGCGTTTGGCACGACAGATTTTACCCAGAAAAATAAGCAATTGGCGATCGTTGAAATTGCCAAAGTTGGTGCTTCTGATGCCTGGGCAGATGCGATCGATGTTCTGCGTCAGGACAAGATTGACCAAGGTTCTCCAGCAGTGATGCTATCAGCCCCTGTCGATTTAGTACAAGGAGTACGCGTTTTCAAAAAAGAGGTTGGTGACAAAGACAATCAACTGCCTCAAGCAATTGCGGACAAGCAAAATAATGCACTCTCAGCAGTCGAGGAAGCACTGACAGGAAATGGCTGGTTGAAACTGGCGGATGCCCAACAGAAGGAAGATTATCAAGTTGCGGTTAATCAAAAAGGGGAGTATGAGATTTGCACTGGTACACCGATCGAAAACCTCACACCTGCACTAAAGATTGACGACTCTGATGCTCCGCAACAAGTAGTGAAGCGATTGGTACACTTAGTAAAATATCAGGCGATTCAACAGTTGAGCAATCAATTTTCTGATTTGACGAGCAAATTAGAGGTGGAATTACTCACACAACCAAACTGGCGACCGGGGATGTCTAAAAAACCGCAGCCGTTTCCCGATCCGACTAATCTAGTTGTTAAATCGGGTGAGTACGCATTCTTGCGAATTAAGAATACTTCCTCTCAAGTTTTGAATGTTGCTGTGCTGGATCTCGAATCAAACTGGGCGGTTTCTCGCCTTCAACTCCAAATACCAGAGGCGATTTTTTATCCATTCAATCCCAATCAAGAAATGTTAATTCCGCTTGAAATCAAGCTACCGGATACTGGTAAATATTCCAAAGGAGCCGAAACCTTGAAAGTTTTTGCGACTGTCAGACCGAATGATTTTCGTTGGCTGGAGTTGCCCTCACTTGATGAAGAAATTGAGAAAAAGGCAGAGAAACTCTCTCGCGGCGATAATCCGCTGGGACAACTTCTGGCTGCGATCGGTGCTGATGTTGATACTCAACCAGAAATTCCCAGTCCTAAAGCAACAGCGATTTTCGATCCGAGTCAGGAATGGACAACGAAGGAGATTAAAATCACAATAGCGCGATAGGTGTTTGGTAAATTGGGCTATTCACCAGATTAGAACGGTTCGACTGCGCTCACCGACCACAGATTACTGCTTCTTTGTATAGCAATCCTAAATGATTCCGATAAATTTGTAGGGGTAGTGCCCCCGTGCCTACCCCCTATCTATCGGGCAACCACGGGGGGATTGCCCCTACAATAATTATGAGAATGATTTAGGATTGCTATATGAGTTCTCTGTTGAGTTCTGGAAGAGCCCTCAAATTATCAGAGGATGTTGCTTTGTATGTCAGAATTTCAACACAGCTACGCTCTAATTATTGGCATTAACGACTACAAAAACGGCATCTCTGCACTCAAAACAGCCGTCAGTGATGCGACAGAAATTGCCCGCATCCTCGAAACCGAGCATGATTACACCGTCACTCTGCTTCTGAATCAAGCAGCTACCCTCAGCCAACTTCGGCAGGTATTAGAGATAGAACTGCCGAAACAAATTCAGGCGGGCGATCGCTTTCTCTTCTACTTCGCTGGACATGGGATTGCCCTCAACGGTGAGGATGGCCCTGAAGGCTGTCTGATTCCTCAAAACGCTAAGTTGGGCAATGTTCGCACTTACCTGCCGATGTCAGACGTGAATAAAGCCTTGCTTCAGCTTCCCTGCCGTCACTTTTTAGGCATTCTCGACTGTTGTTTTGCGGGTGCTTTTCGCTGGTCAAGCCTACGCAAAGCGGTTCCTGTTGAACTGGTTACGATCCACAAAGAACGCTACGATCGCTTCATTCAAGACGCCGCATGGCAAGTCCTCACTTCGGCTGCCTACGATCAATCTGCATGGGATGCTTTTAACCTGAAAGACGATCGCGGGCAAATTGGAAGCCATTCACCGTTTGCCTCTGCCTTGATAGAAGCACTTGAGGGTAAAGCCGATGCTTTTCCACCAGCCGAACCCGGTAAGCCAGCCGGGGATGGTGTAATTACGGCAACCGATCTCTATGTGTATTTGCGCGATCGGGTTGAAATTGCGACTGAAGCGCGGGCTATTCGTCAGACGCCAGGGATTCATCCCCTCAAAAAACACGATAAAGGCGAGTATATTTTCCTGACACCAGGACACGCGCTTAATCTACCGCCCGCCCCACCATTGGATGTTTCCAAAAATCCCTATCGTGGCTTGTTACCCTTTGAAGAGGAACACAACAAACTGTTTTTCGGTAGAAACGAACTAATAGAAAAGTTACAAAATATTGTCCAAACTAATCCTCTAACAGTGGTTTTGGGTGCTTCGGGTTGTGGTAAATCCAGTTTGGTAAAAGCCGGATTAATCCCCAAATTGAAACAGCAAAAAAGCGACAAATGGTGTATTCTATCACCAATACGCCCCGGAGCAACACCTTTTCAAGCCTTGAATAATGCGCTGATTGATGCCCAATTACCCAAAATTGAATTACAAAATCAACAAAAAACTCTGAGTCAAAGTATTGCGGTTTGGGCTAAAAATCATCCCGATTCCCATTTATTAATCTTTATAGATAAAAGCGAAGAAATAATTACACTCTGTCAAGATGAGGATGAGCGCCCGGAATTTTTCCAACAAATACTTACAGCAATTGATGCCCATCGGGATAAATTACGAGTAGTGTTAAGCCTACGTTCTGACTTTGAAACCCAAGTCAGAGATGCTGGCTTAAAGTGTTTCCCCACAGTCCTTAAAAAAGAAGTAGGAAACACTGACACTGAGCTTAAAGAGCGTTGGCTCAACGGACGATTTATTGTACCAGCGATGACACGAGCCGAACTACGGGAAGCAATTGAGAAACCCGCTGAAGCACGGGTAATGTATTTTCAACCCCACGATTTAGTAGAACAATTAATTAATGAAGTGGCCGATATGCCGGGAGCATTGCCACTGCTTTCTTTCGCGTTGAGGGAACTTTATCTAAAGTATTTAAAGCGACAACGGGATGCAGAAAACGGAGGGAGCACAATTGACCGGGCGCTGACTCAAGAAGATTATCAAGCTTTGGGAGGAGTCATCCAATCGCTAACTCAAAGAGCTGATGAGGAATATCAGGCGCTAGTTCAAGAAAATCCAGCTTATAGCCAAGTTATCCGTCATGTAATGCTGCGGATGGTAGCCCTGGCTGGGGGTGAATTAGCGCGCAGACAAGTCCCGTTATCGGAATTGGAATATCCGCCAGATAAAAATAGTTTAGTTAAGAAAGTAATTGAGCATTTTAGCACAGCCAGGTTGTTAGTGAAAGGGCAAGATGCAGAGGGGAATCCCTACGTGGAACCAGCCCATGATGCTTTGGTGCGGGCTTGGCAAAAGCTGCTGAATTGGGTAAAAGAGGAGAAAGATTTAGCACTGCAAAGGCGTTTAACTCCATCCGCTTTAGAGTGGAACGCTGGGCAACAGGCAAAGTTTCTTTGGAATGCTAATCCCTATTTGGATGTATTGAATAAGGAGGTACTCAACTCCCCTGATAATAATTGGTTAAACCAGGTAGAAACTGAGTTTGTGCAGTACAGTTTGCAAAAAAGGCGAAACAGTCAGCGTAGTTTGGTTGCCACTGTGACAGGAGTCATTCTTTCTCTAAGTGGATTTGCCATTTTTGCTGCATATCAGTGGAGACAAGCAGAAATAGGACTAATTGATGCTTTAACACAATCTTCAAAAGCTAATTTCGCGGTGAATCGAACTTCTTTTGATGGCCTGATTGATGCACTGACAGCTAATAAGCATTTGCAACAATTACCTTGGGGCAGCACAGACCAAAAACTCCAGACTAATGTTCTCACAACTCTGGCACAATCCGCGAGCTGGGTAAGGGAGGAAAACCGCTTGCAAGGGCATCACAAGGCTATTGAGAATGTTAGTTTTAGTCCGGATGGTCGGATGTTTGCTACAGCTAGCGACGATCGCACAGTTAAGTTGTGGCGACGGGATGGAAGTCTAGTCAAAACTTTGTTAGGACATACAGAAGCGGTGATGAGCGTCCGTTTTAGTCCTGATGCGAAGAAGATTGCTTCCGGCAGTCTAGATGGAAAAGTCAGACTTTGGGACAGTAACGGCAACCTGATACGGGTTATTCATGCTCATAATAATTATTGGGTGATGAGTATCAGTTTTAGTCCAGATGGAAAAACAATCGCTACTGCCAGTGGTGATAAAACCGTAAAACTCTGGCGGTTGGACGGTCAATTGATGGGTACCCTTAAAGGACATCAAGGCTTGGTAAGGCAAGTGGGTTTTAGTCCTAGTGGCGATCGGATTATCACAGTCAGTGATGATAAAACCGTAAAACTGTGGAGTCGGGATGGCAAGACTCTAATCAAGACTCTCACCAAACACTCTCAGCCTGTTAGGAGTGTAGATTTCAGTAGTGACGGTCAGATTTTTACCACTAGTAGCCGAGATGGAACAGTCAAGATATGGAATCGAGAGGGGCAACCTTTAAATACCCTTCGGCATTCTGGAGGGGTATGGAGCGTTAGTATCAGTCGGGATGGACAAACCATTGCTTCTGGCAGTGAGGATGGAACCGTAAGACTATGGGCACAAGATGGCAGATTACTGGATACTTGGGTAGGTCATAACGGGCCCATTCCCTGTGTTACTTTTAGTCCAGATGGAAAAATGCTTGCGACTGGAGGTAACGATAACATCACGAAGCTTTGGCAGATCGATCGAAACTGGTTAACTGTTTTGTTTGGACATCAGCAAGAGGTGAATTCGGTTCAATTTAGCCCAGATGGTAAACGGATTGCCAGTGCAAGCTCTGATGGAACAGTGAGGATATGGAATCGAGAAGCTAAGCTACTTTTGACTCTGAAAGGACACAACAGTAAGGTGAACGCCATTAGCTTTAGTCCTGATGGAAACACGATTGCTAGTGGCAGCGATGATAACACAATCAAGATTTGGGGTCTAGATGGGCAACTCCAAAGAATACTGAAAGGGCATAGAAAGAAGGTCCTATCTGTTAACTTCAGTCATGACGGACAGACAATTGCCTCTGCCAGTGCTGATGGAACCGCGAAACTTTGGAGTTTGGAAGGTAAAGAACTGAGCACCCTAAAAGGACACAAGAAGAGAATGTTGAGTGTGGCTTTTAGTCCTGATGGACAAACAATTGCCACTGCTGGTGATGACACAACGGTAAAATTATGGACTTCTAGGGGGCAAGAATTCCGAACACTGAAAGGACATACAGATGTAATTTGGTCCGTTAGTTTTAGTCGTGATGGAACACAAATCATTACTGCTAGTAATGACAAGACAATCAAACTTTGGCACCGAGATGGAAGGTTAATCACCACACTGAGAGACACTGCTGCGGTCCTTGATGCCAGCTTTAGTCCTGATGGAAAAACGATCACCTCTGCGAGTAGCGATGGCACAATAAAGCTTTGGCAACGGGATGGAACGTTCATCACTTCCCTGAATGGGCATACTGCGGCGGTGCAGACGGTGAATTTCAGTCCCGATAGCAAATGGTTGGCCTCTGCCGGGTCAGATAAAGTTGTTTTGCTATGGAATGTCTCAGATATTAGTTTTCAGGGGTTGTTAGAGAAAGGATGCAACCATATCCGCAATTACTTGCCAACTCAATCAAAAAAAGTAAAAGAATTATGTAATTGATGTCAGTTTTGCAAGTTAACTATTAGGACATTCTACTGTCTTATCACAACGCGATCGCCAAAAGCTTGGGTTCCATCAGTAGGCAGACTATCCAGCGCAAAAAAATCCCGTTCTTGAATGCTTTTGTCATATTGCGATTTTAATCCTGGAGTAGTTTCCCGATCGACCATCAAAACACCTATTCTATAATCGTAATTATCCGCTCCTTGTTGTAGACCGATGCCCAGGGTTACTTGCCATTCTCCCTCTGTGGCATGATAGTTATTGATTATTAACACTAAATAGAATTTACCTTCTATTCTCGCGTATACATAAGCCCACATACTTGCACCTTCATCCAAGTTCTTGAAAGTACCCCTACATTCACATCGAGCAGGAACTTTGCTTCTCTCAGCAGGTTCTATCATCTGAATTTCCGGTTGCGGCTTTGATCCAGTAAGTTTAATATATGTGTCTGTATCTCCCGTCATGGGCAAAGCAGCGGTCCTTCCCTTTAAAAATGCCTGATCTATACCCCCTTGATTGAGAACTTTACCTTCTAAATATCTGTAAAAGTTTTTGGAAAATTCGACGGCGGCTGTTGTCTCAATATAACCCTCTACTCCAATCACACATTGAATGTGTTGAGCAATTAATCTGGTAGCTTCAGATGAATAGCAAAAATTGAGAATCACACAGTTCACGTCTGTGGCGTTACTAAAAAATGCTGCTAGCTCCTCTGCTTTTACGCGGTCTATTTTCTTATTATTATCGGGGTTTGGGATCTCGACTGTTCCATCGGGTTTTCCTTCTCCACAAATATGAATAATTTGAGGGACAGGTTTTGTCTGCTGAATTAGATCCGAAATCTCCCCAACAGAGGTGACATATTCAGAATCAAGATCGAATCTACTGTTACTGCCGCGTATAACAGTTTTGATTTCTCGCAACTCCTCCGCTATGCCTATATTAGGAGTGTGCGTTGCTATATACATAATTTTTTGTTTGTCCTGTGTCACTTCATTCATCTGCTAAGTTTACTCCCGTTTATGTATGTAAAAATATGTGTTGGGTTCTCCCCACTATTTATTTTGGATTTCCGCTTGCTTGGTTTGGGTTTCCGCCTCCTCCAGGCTGACCCTTTTTAACTCTATCTCCTCCAGCTTGGTTTTGGTTTCCGCCTCCTTCATCCTGATGCTCTAGAATTCCACTTCCTCTGATTGAAGCAAGATAAAGGATATATTGGTCACGCCATTTTGTCTTATGTAGTTCTTGAATAGCAAGTAGTTCGTTTTTGTCGAGTTCTAGCTCTGCAATACTTTCACTCTGTTTTATTTTTATGATAACAGAATTTTTTGTTATTTGAATTGTACCATAGGCAAAAAAAAGCTCGTCCAGATCGGATTTAGTAATATTAACTGGTAAGCCACTAACCTTTATCATTGTCAACTACCTCTAATCAATCAAAATAACAACCAACTATTTGGGAAAAGATTATAAAACCAAGCACACAAGTAGATGACAGAGAAGTTTTTAAAAGTGATTCACTATCTTCTGTGATTTTATGATTATAGGTTAGATGTTCGCAAGCAATATTAATTTTTGTTGCTATTTGTTTACTTTCATTGAATTCTTGAATAAAAGTAAACAAATAGTGCGATCGCCATCTCTGCGACGATTATAGAATCGATTATCGCCTTACCCTAGAATTTCTGTTGCTAATTCAAGTTTGTAGCTCAGATTGCAGGTTTTACCAAGCTTTTTTCCCAAGTCTCGCAAATTCCAGTAGCCAGGTATTTGGAAACTTTTTTAATGATTAGAGTAGCCAGGAGAGTAGCAACAGCAGGAGCTAACCCAACTCCACTGACTAAAACAGGAGCCAGCATCCCAGCCGCTTTAGTATAGTTCTGATTGACTGTTTCATCTAAAATCTTCTGAGTCTCTGCATCGTCCCCGAGGGGTTTGCACATAAGTTGGTAAACTAAGGGGTTGACGCGATCGAACAACTGGCGACCAGCATCTAGAAATCTTGGATCGATCGCTGCTCTAGCCGCAACGTTGACATCAATAGATTCCAAGGAAGCTGGGTCTACCCCTGTTGCTCCACGTCCAGCAACATCATCCCCTATGGCTTGTACGCGAGAGCCTAGCTGAGCTTCCAATACATCATCATCCAGCTCCCACAAACTTGCCACAATGGCTTCAACGTCTGTCATTTCTACTTATCTCCAGGCTTTACTTAACAATAGAGTTACTGATTATTCTGGGGATATAAAAATATCTTCCGAAACCAATCAAGCTAGTTTAACCAAAATATAGTGATATTTCAAAAATCTCAACTATTCTTATCATTTTTTGATTGAGCCATTATCTCTCAGGAGATGAGCCGTGTTCGCGACTAATATCATTCCGGGTGGGCCGGAATGATATTACCCAACAAAAGAAGCCGGGGGTAGCGCGGGAGATCGTTTTACTTTTAATTAGAACGACCTACTTAATTACTAACCTCAGCCATTTCAATCACGCGACCATCGTAATCCTTAACCAAAAAATTCAGAGGCTTTTCCCGGCGAATTTTATAACTAATGCCGCGAGTTTGTACCCTCATCAATAGCTGATCCAAACATTCGCGATCGAAACAAACGTGACGCGGGCGATTTTTTTCCCCTGCACCGGCGCCGCTAATAATGTGCAGTTGCGTATTTTTCATCAACTGATACCACAAACCATCGGGACTCCCCATTGTTTGAGAGGTCGTTGCCCTCCCGACATTCGGCGACAAATACAGCGGATCGATACCTGTTGTCCCCAAAGTTTGCTCGTAATTGTAGTAGTAGTGCAGCGGCACTTCTGCTACGGGCAGGTTTAGCATACCTTCATAGAACTCCCTCGCTTGTCCGAGATCCGATACCATCACGGTGTGTACCTTCGGAGCACTGGTGAGAAACATCCACATCGCCCCCGCATAGGCGGCCAGCAGCATCACCATAATCCCTTGAGTCGAAAACAAGCTGTCCAGGGACGGCAAAAAAGAGCTCAAGTACAAAGGCCGAAGTCCAAAAGCAATAAAACTAACTGCTAGAGTCATGAATTATAAGAAAGGGTAAACAACGAAATTTATCAAGATTGCAGTCGCGATCGCCCGCGAGACTTAAACTATTAGCTTAGCCATCTATGTTAGCAAAAACTAGCGGTTAGGCCCTACCCGATGAAAGTCTTTGTCTACGGCACTCTCAAACCGGGGGAGTGCAACTACCTCCGCTACTGCGAAGGAAAAGTTGTGAATGCTTACCCCGCGATCGCCCGCGGTCAACTTTTTGCGCTGCCGATCGGCTATCCTGCGATGATGGCCGGAGATGGCACAGTCTGCGGTTTTCTCCTCAGTTTCGCAAACTCGGCTATTTTGGACGATTTAGACCGATTGGAAGACTATCATCCGCTGCGGGAACCGACACAAAACGAATATCAGCGGCAGGAAATTGAAATCTTCGATCGACACCTCAAACCTTTAGGCACGGCTTGGGCTTACTTCATGTTACCCGATCGCGTTCGTTCCCTAGGAGGCATCTGGCTGCCCGACGGCACGTGGGAAAATAGGTTTTTCACCAAATAAGGTGGTTAATGCCGATGAGCTTAGTTAATAGCTATTGCCGTGCGATTCGGCGGATCGAACCTGTAACCGTAACCCCGAATAGTTTTAATAAACTGCGACGCATTAGCATCAACTTGAATCATTTTCTTGCGAATCTGGCCGATATGCACGCTAACAACTTGCTTTTCTCCTGTGTCGTCGCAGTTCCACCCCCAGATTTTTTCAATTAGCTGTTGGCGACTCCAAGATTGACCGGAATGACTAGCCAAAAAATACAAAATATTAAATTCCAAGGCTGTTAACTTGATAATGCGATCGTTGAGTGTTGCTTCCCGACGCGCTGAATCGATCGCGAATTGATCGAATACAATACGTGATGAAGTGACAGGCCTCATACCAATTTTTTATGAGGCCCCGTAGAATGCGATCCCCCCTAGCCAAGAGGGCGGGCACGGGGGCACCGCCCCTACTAAGGGGGGGACAAGATTCCGATCAAAGTCCCCCTTCTTAAGGGGGATTTAGGGGGATCGAGATATGTGCAACTTCACATTAAATTGGTATCATCCGTCTCAACACAACTTCTATACGAATTGCCAAGTCTGCCAAACCAAAGGGTTTGCAGATATAGTCATCAGCACCTGCAGACAGGACTTTAAGTTTATCAGCTTCGTCGGTGCGGCTGCTTAGCATAATCACAAAAACATTAGTACGGCGATGCATTTCCTGGCAGAGGTGATAGCCTGTAGTATCCGGCAAATTCCAATCAAGAACTACTAGCAGTGGCTTTAATTTCTCAAACAATTCTAAAGCAGTCTCGCCATCTGCTGCCGAATCTACTTGATATTTCTGATTTAAAAAACGATGAACAAGATTGCGGATTGATGAGTCACTCGATTTTAGATTTTAGATTTTAGATTTTAGATTTTAGAATTGAAGCATTGACCCCACGGATAAATTCGGGGGCAAGTTTCATCGAATACAGGTTTTTTATTTCTGGACTGATGAATCCGGGGGCTTGTATCCTGGATGCTTTCGGTCATCATCCACAACGAGAATCTTGGGAGTAGTATCAGTAGTCATAACAAAAAAGTTTCTTCCTAGCGTCAATTTAAAGCTGGCAATTACAGCACAGCTTTAGTGGAGCGTAAATCCCAGATCGTTCCAACTAATACAGACTTTTTTGGGGCAATTCTTCTCTCAACTTCGCTTGAATGTCAAAAGGCTCTCCCCAATCCCAAATTTTTACTTCTAGGTGTTCGTTAAATACCATTATTTCAAGCTCTATCGGAGTTTCTAATGGCAGATTTTTGTGAGCGTGGCGAACAGCATTCGTAAACCCTTCAATCACAGCAAGTTTACACTGATGCAAAACGACTAGGGGAATTGGTAGAGGATCTAGCTGTTCAACCCACGATAAAACTTGAGCAACAGCCTTGATATCAGTATTTATTTGAAGGCGGATTTTTTGAACTAGCTGGTTATAACTTGGCTCGGATTGGGGAAATCGTTGCTTTTGAAACCCGAAATTAAAGCTGGTTAAAACATCGATAGCCCGCTTAAAAAAACCATCTTGAATGCTGCTTTGGGATGGTACTAGACCAGGCTGCTGATAATATTTTACAATGAACAGACAGTTCCGACCGTCAGAAGTGCGGGTATAACTTAGCTCATCGGCAATTTTGCCAATAATTTTTATACCTATCCCACCTGACGGAATTTCATCTATGTTATCTATCATGGTGCTATCCTTTGTCATCATTTAATGTGTACTTTTTTACCTAAAAAAGACAGTGGCATTCTGAACGATTAAGTTTGCATGATTTATGCCTGACTTTTCCCGTATGCCGTGCAGTTGTTGTCCCGATCATTTTCTCTTTTTTGATCGGGTCTTGACAAACTCAGTTTGCGATCGCTAAACTGATCGAAAACTGACGTTGACAATTAGATAAGTAAATTATACAATGACCACCCTCAAAGCCTCTGAGGAGGGATTAGTAAAAATTAAGCAAGCTAGAAGAGAAAGGGGCTCGACTATAGAAGACCCGATATGGCTAGTAGAAGCTAGTCAAAAATTAGAGCCCGATCGAACTTGGACAGAAGCCGGGCCCTATGCTGATGGCCTCTCGCTGCCCACTTGGAGGCGTTTTTTAGGAGGAAGAGAACCAATTAAAGCCAATGCTTTCAGGGCTTTCTGCAGGGTTTTGCAGTTGAATTGGGAAGAAATTGTCGATCGTCCTCCTTTAGCCCCCCCTTACCAAGAGGGGGTTGGGGCAGGGCTGTTTAATTCTCACCAAAAACATGAATTTTGTAGGGGTAGTGCTACCCCTACTCCCCGTGCCTACCCCCGACCTAGAGGATTCGATCGGCAGATCCGACCAAGAGGGCCGGCACGGGGGCACGGCCCCTACGGATAATGAAACAGCCCTGGGGGTTGGGGGGGTTAGAGATTTTTGCCAACAGCATATTGATTCGGTAGTGGAAGAGATCCGGCAAAAATGCCACAGCAAAATCCAACAGCTTTACAGCAAAATGCAACTGTTGGATATTGCACAGCCCGTTGATGTCAGCAACCTTTATGTTGAAGTCAACATTTTGGAGGAAATTACCAGTTGGCAGCCGGGAGAAATTCGCGATTTACTCAGAGACTTCAACCCAGATGCAGATAACTTTAACCGCTTGGGTTTAGGCAAAGTGCGCCAGAAACGAGTACCAGGATTGGATGCGGTGAAATCTCACTCTAAACTGATGGTACTCGGCAAACCTGGTTCCGGTAAAACTACCTTTTTGAAACACATCGCCCTTCAGTGCGATCACGCAAAATTTGAAACAAACAAAATACCGATTTTTATCCCCCTAAGAACCTTTGCTGAAATCCCTAATCTTGACTTATTAGAATATATCAGCGACGAATTTGCTTGCGGAGTTGAGGCGCGATCGCAAACTGAATTCGTACTCAGTCAAGGCAAAGGGCTGATTTTATTGGACGGCTTAGATGAAGTGCCAGAATCAGATAGCGATGCAGTCGTCAGACAGATTCGTCAGTTTGTCCAAAAGTATTACAACAATCAGTTTATTATTACCTGTCGAATTGCCGCTGCTAAGTACCGATTTCACGACGAAGCTTTTACCTGTGTTGAGGTAGCCGATTTTAATAACAAGCAAATCGCTGCCTTTGCTCGCAATTGGTTTGTGGCATTTTCCCAGAATCTGGAGGCAGGGAAAGCTTTAGCGTCTCAATTTGTAGAGCAGCTAAAAATGAATAAAAATCAGCAAATCCGAGAACTGGCAGTAACGCCTATCTTGTTGAATCTGACTTGTTTAGTATTCCAAGCCAAAGCAGATTTCCCATCCAACCGAGCCAAGTTGTATGAGGAAGGACTGGAAATTATGCTCAGAAAATGGGATGAAACTAGAGGCATTCAACGGGATGAAGTTTATCGAGATTTGAATTTGTGCCGCAAGAAACATTTACTTGCTTTTGTGGCAGCTATTACTTTTGATCGGGGCGATTACTTTTTTGAAAAAAATCAAATCCAACAAGTGATTGCCGACTATCTAGCTAACTTACCCGATGCCACAACTGACCCGGTTCAGTTGGAGAGCCATAGTGAGGTTGTGCTGAAGGCGATCGAGGCACAACATGGCTTATTAGTGGAGAGGGCAAGAGGGATTTATTCGTTTTCTCATCTAACATTCCAAGAGTATTTTACTGCTACAGAAATAGTTAACAATTCCACTCCACAAGCTTTGGAGAAACTGGTCAGCCACCTGACCGAGAAGCGTTGGCGAGAAGTCTTGTTTTTAGCAGTTGGGATGTTGCCAAAAACTGATGACTTGTTACTATCAATGAAACAGCAAGTTGATGGGATGGTTGCTGAGGATGAGCAGTTGCAGCAGTTCCTAATGTGGGTAAGAAATAAATCTTTTTCCATTAAGGCTCCCTATAAACCATCAGCTATCCGCGCTTTTTATCTGGGTCGAGAGGTAGAGCGCGTTAGTAACCCTCGTTCGGACTTGAATTTTGACCTAAGTTTGATCCGTATTCTTGGTTATGCCATTGACCATACCTTTAAACCACCCCTTGAACTTTTTTTCTTGGACTTTACTTCTTATTATGACAATGAACGTGACTCTGGCTTGGCTACTGAACGCCACTCTGACTTGGCTACTGATATTGTTCTTGACGTTGCAATGGTCTATGCAATTGACCTTAATATTCCCTATATTTATGCTGCAGCATCAGGTCGCAATCTTCTCTCTATCCTCGCCTTTTCTCTCAATTTAAATCTTGAACCAGAATTGAAGCAATCTCTGCAACAACTCAGAGACCAACTATATGCTTCAGCATATCCAAACAGAATACAGCACTGGTGGAGAAGCGAGCGGGAGTGGTGGAATGCTAAAGGTCGAGATTGGACTCAGCAATTAATAAATGTGATGATTAAGTATCGCAATATAGGTCGCAATTGGATATTCAGCGAACAGCAGAAGTCATTGCTGAGGAAGTATTATGATGCTAATAAATTGCTAGTAGATTGCCTCAATAGCGGTTGTAATGTATCTCCTGCTGTGCGGCAGGAAATTGAGGAGACATTGCTGTTGCCGATCGCACATATCCAAAAAATCGATGGCAAGTGCGATCGCCCGCTCTAATTCCACTAGCTACCTACTCCGATATTAAGATGCGATCGCCCCACAATTCGTCATTCAAAGCCGGGAAAGCGTCAAAGGATATATCCACCTTGAAAAACTGGGAAAAACGGCAAAAAGCCCCCTTTTTTAGGGAGCTTAGCAACTTTCGTTATTGCTCAAAACAGAAATCCTACTGCGCCTTTAGCAATTACTTTTGAGGGGTGGCTACGCCAACTTTGGGAATATCCATGATCGGTGCATTCACCCCAAGCATCAAATCATTGGGATTAACCATCTCCACCAGAGGCTCGTTTAAAGCCATAATCAAACCGTCAGATTCAGCAGGAACGGGCGATCGAGCAAACTGAGGAGCAAACAATTGGCGATCGCCACCGACACCAGACACCACCGCAACCAACAAAGCTGCGATCGCACCTCCACCCACAATCCAAGTTCGTTTCGGCTTGCGTTCCACCCGCTGCAAAACCTTCGTCGCCAACTCCTCGGCAGATTGTTCCGCAGCAGGCACCGGCATTGCCTGAAAACTCTGCTGCATCATCAGCAGTCGCGAGTACAAACGCTTCGTAGTGGGGTCATTTGTCAGCCACTCCTCAACTTGCCGGCGTTCTGCTGCCGTCACTTCGCCATCGAGGTAAGCACTTAGCAATTCAAAGCGATCGCGCATCATAGTAGTTACATTGCCCTGGGCATAATTGTTGTTAACTTCAGTTTCAGCGAGTGAATCCCCCACGCCTTGCTGATTCTGATTTTTATCGGATTCAAAGTTACCACTCATAATTTCAGACTTGCTCTAATTGGGGAATCACGCACTCGGTATTAGAATGATTTACTGCTTACTTATATTTTAAAAGAGAAGTTTTGATGTCACAGCAAACTTCACCAAATCTTCTTAACCCGCCTCTGAAATTACTCTTGCTAATTACCATCGAGATATTTTTGCAATTCCAACTGCAATCTTTGGCGAGCTCTAGCAATTCTCGACTTGACAGTTCCCAGAGAAACTCCGGTCATTTCGGCTATTTCCTCATAGGCTAAACCTTCTATTTCTCTCAAAACAATTGTCGTGCGGAATACTTCCGGCAAATCTGCGATCGCCACCCGCAACTGGTCGTAAAATTCTCTAGTCGTCAAATCTTCATCAGGCCCCGGACTGTCGGCCGGAATTTCCCAATCAACCTCGCCATCTTCCAGGGTACGGGGTACGTCGAGCGACAGCGGAGTTCGCACCCGCTTGCGCTTCCGCAACTCATCGTAAAACAAATTAGTGGCGATGCGGCTCAGCCAGCCCCGAAATTTAACAGGCTCTTGCAAGCGGTTAATATTGCGGTAGACCCGAATCCACACTTCCTGAGCCAAGTCTGCTCGGTCTTGCCAGTCAGGGGCCAAGTGATAGAGAACCCTGTCTACGTGGGACTGATACCGCTTCAACAGTTCTGAAAAGGCCGTGGTCTCAGGTCGATTTCCTTCCTGACACCGCAACACCAAGTCATAATTAGAGAGTTTTTCGGCTGGCAATTGCACTCTTTGAACGGTCGCCACAACCGCAGACCAGGACACGGAAATAAAGTCGCTCATCGGTGGAATTGGCTCATCGAACATTCCACACTTTTTGACGTTACGAGATCGTAACAAGTTCCCCTCTTCAATCTCAAATCTCAAATCGATTGACTAATGCCCGACAACCTCGCACGCTCCAATACTAACCCAACTGCTAGAACCGTCAGCCCAATGTTCCTTTTTCCAAATCGGTACATTGTGTTTGAGCGTATCTATGGCGTACTGGCAAGCTGCAAACGCTGAGCCCCGGTGGGGACAGCCAACAGCCACCAATACGCTGATTTCGCCCACCTGCAAGTGTCCGACGCGGTGGTGAATAGCGACCCGATTGACATCGGCCCACTGGCGGCGGATTTCAGTAGCAATTTGCTGGAATACTCGCACGGCCATCGGTTCGTAGGCTTGATATTCTAGGGAAACTACAGCTTGACCGTCAGTTTGGTTGCGGACTGTACCGCTCATTATTACCACGGCTCCGTTCGCGGGGTCATCTGCCAAAGCGTATATTTCCTCTACAGACAGGGGCGCTAAGGTAATGGCGAAGCTGTCGGATTCATGGCGTTGAGGAATTGTGCCGAGAGAAAGTGCAGCGAAGGAGTTCATTGCGAAACAAGTGGTGCTGGAGAACTCGATCGATCTTGACACAAATCAAGTCGCGATGGATTTGTCTTGCATCCTTGTCCGGGACACTGGGAGGCTAATCTTGAGACCCCTCTTGTAGCACGGGCAAGGGCTCGATGCCATCTTCCCGAACTTCTGCACCAGTGCGATCGGCGACACTATGACTGACCCCAAGCAAATTAAGATTGGGCTTGAAGACGAGCCGGATGCTTGTTCGATATAATTAACTGCCGATCTTGCTGTAGCAGTTCAATAAATAAGCACCAAAATAAGTAGTGTCATTCGCAACTCAGTACAAGCCATTTCCTACCCCAATCGATAACTTCGTTCCCTTTTTAATGACACAGTTAAGTTTAATTCTGCCCGGAGTTCTGATCCGCGTCGGCAAAATTTTTAGCAGCCGATGTAAACTTTATTTATTTTTTTGTTCCGGAAAGCTACATCAATGACATGATATACCTGTGCAGGGTTCAGGAACATTAGCCAATACTCGGCAACAGCAAGACCTTAACGCCCTTTTGTGGCTTTTCTGAAACATAAGTTAATAATTTGGGCTGTTAATTGAGGTTTTGACCTGAGTCTGCACCAAGAAAGGTTAACAACAATCACGAGGAAACTATGGAAGCACTAGCATTGAGCCACTCTTTTGTTGCTTATGAATCTCCAGAGTCCGAACTCCAGGTCAAGTCGTTAGACCAACTGGGCTTGAAAATTCCTAATTCTGCATGGATAGGCGTCGCAGGTATGGCAGTAGCCCTATCTGTTCTGAGTGTCGGTGGCGAAGCCCAGGCGGCAAATTGCTACCGCAAACACTGTGGCCATCGCGCTCATCACAGCCATCACAGCTACGCCAAAGTTGTCACGAATGGCGGCCGACTGAATATCCGCCACCGCCCCAGTAGCTGTTCTGGTGTAATCGGCAAGTTATATTATGGAGACCACGTAAAATTGACCGGTCGTTACAAAAAGGGCTGGGCACAACTCAAAGGTGGCGGCTGGGTGTCTGCGTCCTGGCTTTCCTAACTCTTAACTAGAGCAATTTACGTTTCTAGAAAGAGTTTTAATCGTTACCCGGCCATACTGGGTAACGATTATTTTAAATATGGGCTCGATCCTGAAAATCAGGGAATATCCGAAATTCATGACTAACAACTAACAGCCTAAACTTTACCCCCGCCGATTAGATAAAGTAATGCCATCCGCACCGCCACGCCGCTGGTAACTTGCTGAGAAATCAGGCTAAACTGGGCATCGTCCATCAAATCCGAACTAATTTCCACGCCACGGTTAACCGGGCCCGGGTGCAACACCTTCACATCCGGCTTGCAGAGTTTGAGTCGATCGCGCGTAATCCCGTACAAAGAATGGTACTCTCGTAAACTCGGCAGCAAATGGTCGCTCATCCGTTCCTTTTGCAGCCGCAAAGTCATCACAAAATCAGCATCTGCCAAAGCAGGTTCCAGATGCCAGTGCAAAAATAACTTGCCTTCCCTACCATCGCCACACTCAGCAAACAACAGCGGTAGCAAAGTCGGCGGCCCGGCCAAATGAACCTCTGCCCCAGAAGCCGTTAGACTCCAAATATTAGACCTAGCCACCCGCGAATGCAAAATATCCCCTACCACAGCAATTTTTTTGCCCGCTAAAAGTTCCAGCCGCGGACTTTCGGTATCTAACAGAGCACAAATAGTAAATAAGTCTAGCAAACCTTGCGACGGGTGTTCGTGCTGGCCGTCTCCAGCATTGAGAACGCTGACTCTTGACCCCAAGCGATCCATTTCCGAAGCAATCGTGCTGGGAACTCCAGCTTGTTCGTGCCGGATCACCATCAAATCCGTTCCCATCGCCAGATAAGTCTTAGCCGTATCCAGAATAGTCTCCCCCTTCGTCAGAGAAGAACTTCCCGGGGTAAAATTTAGCGTATCCGCCGACAGCCGTTTCGCCGCCAACTCAAAACTATTGCGAGTCCGGGTAGAAGGTTCAAAAAACAAATTCGCGACCACTTGACCCTGCAGGGCCGGCACTTTCTTCGTGCGGCGGCCGAGCACCTCCCGAAAACTGGCCGCAGTTTGCAGCACTGTATCGTATTCGTCCGAGGTAAAATCAGCCAGAGTGAGAATGTGTCGCCTTGTCCAAGTCATACAATTTTAGATTTTAGATTTTAGATTTGAGATTGACTCAATCAGGACGGACGATGGGTTTGGAACTTGCTTGTACGCCCGCCCTGCTGTCGCCTTTGAATGTTCGATCGACATTTAGGGGTGGCGATCAACAGTATCCAACAATTTTCGATCGCTTTTGCGGTGAGTAGAGTTATAATGAGTTGATGTAGCTCCGACCCCACTCTCACAGCGAACCCAGCGTCGAAGGTGAAACAGGTGTGGTTTACCCGCAGGAAAGCGGAAATTACGCTGTAGCAGCCAAAGCGCAGTAGTTGCAGTTTCTCCTACGCAAACTCAGCCTTGTCAAGAACAAGCCGAACGCAGCCCTTGCATCTGCCACTATGTGGAAACAACAATGTGGAAACAACAATGTGGAAACAACAATGTGGAAACAACAATGTGGAAACAACGATGTGGAAACAACGATGTGGAAACAATCGAGGCGGCAAACCTCCCACTGTCGATCGACAGCATATAGCGGGACATTTCAAAGATGATTAATTCTTTGAAGTCGGTCTTGACTCTTCAGTCCTGCTTATAGGGCCTTGTCAAAACGAACTCTGTTAAGATACAAGTTAAATATGTAGCTTCCCGACAAAAATCTACACGTATCTTGGCGAGACTGTTCTTGGCGAAACTGCGGTAAAAAGTGTGAGATCGGAAGTGGTAATTCACAAAATTTAAACAATTCAAGAGGTATTATGAGCCAGAAGGTTATACAGCCGATGGTTAAGTTCCAGCGTCAGGTGCATTCTCTCGTCACGTCTGACATTATCAAGCCGACAGACAGTATTTGGAAAATTGCTCTTCTTTACGGCGACGAATGGCCGTACTGGAAACAGCAATTGCTAGAGTTTGATTTTTCTATGCAAGACCCCGTGAGCGAGTTGATAGCTGTAGAAGCTTGGGACGAAGAATAACAGAGGAGACGGAGGACTGGGGTATCGGAGAGAAATTTCGAGGTGATCGGGTAAATTTTCTTTAATAAATTTCCGTTGCTAAATTCTTCCCTCTTCCCTTTTCCCTTTGCCCTCTTCCTCATAAATTCTGACTTTTGGCTTTTGAGTTTTGACTTCTGACTTTTGTTAAAGCGAAGCTGCTAAAGCTCGAGCTAATTGTTGAGCAGTTTGAAAGCGATCCCCAGGCTTAGCTGCCGTGGTTCGCAAAATGGTCTCTCGCAGCTTGGGGGCGATCGTCGGAATATTATCGAGCTTAAACCCGTAACCTCCAGGTATTTTCCCGTAAAAGTTTTGAGGGCTTTGGGCCGTCAGCAAAAAAATCAAAGTAGGCCCAATAGCATATAAATCCGACTGAGGCAGAGGCTGTCCCCGGTCTTGTTCTGGTGCGGTGTAGCCTTCAACGCCGATGCGAGTGCCCGGAGGAGTGCCGATTTCTTTAACGGCTCCAAAATCCAGCACTGTAATGCGATTGTCCCGGTGCCGCACCAGCAAATTAGCAGGTTTAATATCCCGGTGGACGATCGGGGGTTTTTGAGAGTGAATGTAGTCCAAAACCTCACAGGTTTGGCTCATCCACTCTATTGCTTGTTGGGGAGCAACAGGCCCGCGGTTGTAGATGCGTTTTTCTAAATCCTCGCCGTGGAGCATTTCCATCACCAAGTATTTTTTGCCCCCTTCCACAAAAAAGTCAAAAAACTGAGGAATTCCCGGATGGTGGAGGGCCTTGAGAGTTTTAGCTTCACGTTCAAACAGTTCTTGAGCTTTGACTATTTGAGCCATGTCAGCATTCATTTCCTTGAGGACTACCAGAGAAGCTGCGGGGGAACTTCCGGGTTGTTGAGCTTTTGCTTTCTCTCGATCCCAGGCTAAAGTCGTTGTCCCCATACCGCCTTGGCCCAAAGTTCTCAGCACTTGGTAGTGGCGCACCGTGCGATCGACTTTAATCGGTTCGCCGCAGTGGATGCAGAATAAATTCCCCGGCGGGTTTCCCGCGTGGCTGCACCGTGGGGCGGCGAGATTGACGGTGGGGTTCGCCTTAATTTGGCCGCCGAGTTCAATAGTAATCACTTGGAAATGCAGAATTGGGCCGCCCCGCGCCAACTGGATCAGGGCACCGTCGGATATCCAACCCTGAGACATGAGAATACCGTTAACCAAAGTGCCATTTGTCCCGGAATTGACTAAGTACCACTGGCTGGATCTCCCGCTATTAACTCTTTGCAATTCCAGATGCTGCCGCGACACTAGAGCATTGGGGAGCACAACGTGATTTTCAGGAGAGCGACCGATGCGAATAATGGATTCGCTCTCGAAACTCCACTGTTGCAGGGGGGTCTGTTTTTCTGGATCTAAAAGAGTCAGCAGCATTTTCGATTGATGTGGTTGAACTCCCTGATTTGGCAGTGAGAGTGGGCGGGAATTTACAGATTTGGGGCGTAGGGCTTTGAAAAATTAGAAATTAAAAATTACTTATGAGCTTCACAGGTTAGTTTCAGGAAAACTTTATAATATCCTGATTATGATTAAAGATTCCATAAACAATTAAGTTATAAATAGTTTTTTGGGAACAATTATCCGTAAAATTTCTGAGGGGTCGATCGCTCCTTAAAACACAGTCGATCGATTTAACACTTGAAACTACAAAAACTAGGTAAACAATCGCTAAATTTTTACGTAAATTTGCTGTAGCAGCAGGTTGTGATTTACGCCCCACATCTATAGGTAGGGCGGGCACTTCCCACCTATGCCCAAATTTCCCCGACAGCGATCGAGTATAAAGCAGATTTCGCATCAGCCCGCCTGCCGACTGACTTCATTTTAGTTAATTTTTTTTTCATGAGACTAACTATTTTTATAAGTGAAAGCTCTTTCAACTATGATGAATCCACTTACTATCAAGCCAATTTTTCCGGTAGATTCCCGGAACCGAGTCTCAAAATTAAAGCTACGGATAAATGGTTGGTACTCCACAGCTTTTCTGCAATCTTATGGGTCTGCAATCAGTTTTTGAGCAATCAAACTGAAGCTGTTTCAACACCGGATACCTAATAACAGAGCGAGTAGTAAAGCCTGGCCCGAAAAAGGCAGAAGCTGTTTCCTTTCCCTGCAACAATTGCCGATTTAACCCAGGGGGTCACGGGGGAAAGCACCACCTTTTAAAAAGTTGGCAGCATCGAAAGTCTAAAATCGAAATGCGCCTACCTGCGCCCGAATGATAATTGCCGTGATATTGTCGTGACCGTTGCGTTTGTTGCCCAGTTCAATCAATTGAGCAACTCCCTGGTCGAGATCAGCTTGGGGATTGAACAGGGGTTCGAGAGTGTTCTGCCAGTGAGTTTCCAACAAATCATTATCTGTCAGGCCGTCCGAAGCCAAAATTAATAAGGTATCTTCGCACAAGTCTAAAAACTGCACCTCTGGCTTGAGAAAATTACTGTCTCGCGGGCCGATGGCTTGAGTTAGTTGATAGGCGTCGGGACGGGCATAAGCAGTTTCCGGGTCAACCCCGCGCTTAATTTCGCGCTGCCCTACTTCGTGGTCTGAGGTGATTTTTTCTAGGGTTTGTCCCTTTCTCAGTCGGTAGAGGCGGCTGTCGCCGACGTGGGCAACGGCGAATTGGGTGTCTTGAACTAAGACTGCGACTAGAGTTGTACCCATGCGGGCGCTGCCGGAGCGTCCGTCCTTTTGATTGATTTCAAAGATGGCTTTGTTGGCTAGCAGCACTCCCTCGCGGATGGTGTCTGCCGGAGGTAGTTGATTTTCCCAACAGGTTTGAAAAAATTCTCTGAGGGTTTCAGCGGCTAGTTGACTGGCTACTTCTCCGCTGTCGTGTCCGCCCATGCCGTCGCAGAGAATGTAAAGCCCTTTGGTTTGAAAGATGCGACCGAACGAGCTTTCGAGTTTGTTGAGCTGAGTCCAGATGCTGAAGAAATCTTCGTTGTGGTCGCGGGTGCGGCCAACATCGGTGAGGCCTGCGTCTTCTAAGCTGTAAATCTGGAGTGGCATGGGCTGGGTTAAGACCTCGCCAACCTCGGGGGGGGACTCGTCGAGGCTGCGGTAATGCCTGCGTGTCGGGGTTGAGCTTGGTGAAGGTGCGGGTTGGAGTTCGAGGGGAACTGTTTCTAGGCGCGATCGCAATTCTTCGATTGTGTTAATCTCGCCTCTGTACATTTGTTGCAGCAGTTCGAGCAAGGCGCCAAACTGAGTGCGATGATCGGACTGGCTAAATATCACCTGCCACAATTGCCCCAAATCTACCAGTTGCAGGTTTGAGCCGGGGGGTTCGGGATAGAGGTATTGCAGTCGCAAAGAGGCCAAGGAAAAGGAAGAGTCGGGGTTGACTCGCAAATTTGTCAGTTCCAACAAGCTTTGCCGACAGCGCCAGGGCTCTAGGGCAGCCCAGAGTTCTGTCATTTCGTGCAGCCAGTATAAAATTTGCTGGGTGGAAGTTTCGGGTTGACTCCAGCGTTCTACCAGCAGCGGCCATTGGGAGCAGTCTTCTAGCAGCAGCACTGCCTGTTCGTTGTCTGACCAGCTATCGTGAATGACTGGCAGGTTGTGAGAGAATTGCCACCGGAGTGCCAGATAAGGTTCAGCTATGCCTTGGCAAAGCTCTGCTAAGGCGGAATTGGTTGAATTTTCTCCGCGTTTGATTGCTGCGCTATATGGGGATGTTCGTCTGGCGACGCTGGCAGAGTTGGCTGCTAGCATGGCTTTGAGGGGTGACATTTCCAGCGGCTGACAGTCCAATACTGTTACTTCTACTGTGTCTGAGCGTTTTCTCGGCGGCACGGTTTCTAGGAGTTGGTAGCGCTGCTGAGTGTCTAAATAAGCTCCCGCTGGCTGGGAAGGGATTAAATATTCTGAATTGGCGATGGGGAATTCTGGAGATGGGGGGGAGATGTCAGCTATGTTTGGGCTGTCGGAGTTCTCTGTTGCTTCCTGGATTTGTTTAGGCTGTGGTGCGGTTGTAAAATTCGGCTCAGATGCGGTTATTTCGCGCTCTGGTGCTGTAGTAGAGCTTTTTTCTGTTGTTTGAAAGGATGGTGGTGCGATCGCCCCCACGGCTACCACAGGGTCACTTTCTGTGCTGCTGAATTCGCCGTCGCTTGGCTGTGGAGAAGTTGATGCGACTGCTATTGGGGGTTCGGCTGGGGTGGTTATTTCGGTTTTAATGGCGTCTGTGATTGGTTCAGGAGAGTTTTGGCGCGATGGGATTTCTGGAACCATCTCTGCTTTTTGGGGAAATTCGGCTGGGGGTAGGGTTGACTCCTGTGGCTCGACTGCTGGAAAATTCGATCGACCGCAGATAATGGCCCGCCACACTTGACCTGTTGTGACGCCACAATTCTGACATAATGCGGCGCTAAAAGCGACTTGGGCACCGCATTCGTGGCAAGGTTTGTAAATTAGGGAATTTCCGCATTGTTGACAAAACTTGTTTGGATTGGGATTTTCAAATTGGCAGCGGGGACACAGAAGCATAGGGGTTTTAAATTGGAGATGGGCGATCGAGTGAAAGCGGTGGGGAGTTTTGGGTTGTGGCCTGTGAGTTAGGAGTTATGAGTTTTGGGTCTGACTCGCAACGGATAACTCCCATTGCCCTATGCCTTATTTTATCGGGATGAATTCAGAAGTAAGATATTTCTTAGAACTGAGATGTTGCATCGGTGTCAGGAATACGCCTCTTAAGCCACATCTACAACAACTTCTCTCGCTTCAGGGCCCCAAAAGCCAGCCCCACCGGTGGTAACAGCGTGCGGGCCCGACAATAAAAGTTATCTCATGAGTGGAACGGGCCGAAGAGCCCGTTCTTAACAATGGTGCAATATGTCAGTCAGAACTCATGTGTTCCACCATTCTCAATAAGCTTTTTATGAACAGGCAAGATGCCTGTTCCACAAAAAGTGAATTTTCTTGTGGGTTGGGCGGGAGAGCCCGCCCACAGAAGGGTTATTGATAATGGTGCAATATGTCAGTTAGAACTCATGTGTTGTACCCTTCTCAATTACTTGTTTAGGAACAGGCAAGATGCCTGTTCCACAAGAAAATTCATTCTTTGTGGAACAGGCATCTTGCCTGTTCTTGAGAATAGTCCAATATCTCAGTTAGAAGGGATTTGCTGTAGAATCTTCTTGGAAAACGGTTTCTCGGGCGATCGACACAATGGTGGAAAGGGGTACTTCACAGAAATATTTCCGCCGGAATTGTTCTTCGGAGACTGCTGCTAGGAATTGCGCTGCAAAACGGGCGGCGATGGGGGAATTTGGCACGGAGGATTGGATGGATTGGCTATCTAATAAGGATTTGGGGATTTGATCGGGCGCGTCTTGCTGCTGTGCGGTTTCGGGTTGTCTGGTGATGTGGAAAGCTCGATCGCGATAATTGATTTTAAAACCGAGATATGTTAGGGTTTTGAACCCTAGTTGCAAGGAGGTGTCGCTGATGCCGAGTTTCTGGCGGAGTTGCTGTCTGGTGACGGGTTTTTTGGTGCGGCTGAGGTATTTGGCGATGCCGATTAGCTGTTGGCAGATTTGCTGTGGGGGTACGAATGGGGGTAATGTGTAGGCGATCGCGAGTTTTTTCTGAGTGTGCTGTGCTTGCCGAAACCAGATCCGCAGTTCGTCCCAGCTTGCGGGGCATTCTTTGAGGACGATCGAGTTTTCGCGATCGACCATTTCGGAATTGTAAACTAGATTGTCGATCGACATTGAAGATTCTAAGTTTGTGCTGGCTGCTAACAACTCTTCATCATTATTTCTCTTGCGCCAGTCTACGATCCAATCTATTTTAGTGGGCGAATTGATTGGGTTGTCTTCCGTGCGTTCCCGCACTGCTACGAGACGCACTTCATATCGCGATTTGTAAGTATTAAAATCTAGTTCTACCGTAACATCGCAGCGACCTTGGGGAACTTCGTTCTGATTGTGTCCCCACCAAATGCCGGGAAATCCCGTATCGCTAGATTCATCCCTAATTATAAATTCTGTTTTGATATATTCTACTTTTTGCCCTTTCAAATCCTTAATTTTTTGATTCCACAGATTGTCAAACCAGCAGTTTTCAATCAGCAATTTGGGTGTGGGGTTGCCCATACCGCACGGTTCGAGCAATTTTAGTTCTTGAAATAAGTCTTTGCCTAATTCGGAGACAGTAATTTTTAGGTCGGCTTGAACGGGGGCGGCTGTTAAACTATCTGTGCTGTATTGTTGCCGCAGTTGCTGATTTACCGCATCGGTAAATAGGGGGATATTTTCAACGGGAAGACTTAATCCGGCGGCGAAGGGATGACCGCCAAATCTGTGCAATAAATGCGCTTGGTCTTTGACTAATTGGTAAAGGTCGATTTGATTGGCGGAACGCGCCGAACCCCTGGCAATTTTGGATGGGGAAAGAGTTGGTGATTCTGAATCTAAGAAAGAGGTAAATTGCGTTTCTGGGGTATTTTCGTTAATTTCTTCGCTTCCTTCTGTGCTGAATAAAATCACGGGACGGCCGTATTCTTGGGCGATTTGTCCCGCTACTAATCCTAATACTCCTACGGGCCATTGGGGGTCGCTGAGGACGATGACGCTAGTAGTTGAGAGGTCGAGTTTGGCTAATTTGTAGGCGGCATCTTTGGCAACATCTTTTTGTAAAGATTTGCGCCGGGAGTTGGCAATTTCGGTTAAATTTGCTAGTTCTTCGCAGCGTTTTTTGTCGCGGCTGGTGAGGAGTTCTACGCAGAAGCTGGCGTCCCCTTGAATGCGGCTGACGGCGTTGATTCGGGGGCCGAGGCCGAAGGAAATGTCGGTTGGGCGATCGCCCGATCTTTTGCACAGTTCGAGCAATTTTGCAACTCCTGGGCGGGTGGGATTTGCGATTTGTTTTTGCAGTTGTTGGATGCCGATTTGTGCTAGGTAGCGGCTGTCTCCTGTAAGTTGGACTAAATCGGCAATTAAGCCGATCGCTACTAATTCTAATAAATCTGTGAGCGGGCGCTGCGGAATATCCGGTAATGTGTGATATAATGCTTCAACTAATTTGTAAGCTACTCCCACTCCTGAAAGGTTAAATAGTTGGTGGTTTGGGGGAAAGTAGCGGGGATTGATAATGGCTGTAGCTGGCGGGCGATCGTCTGGTAATGTATGATGGTCGGTGACAATTGTATCGATGTTTAAGCTGGTGGCATATTCGATTTCGGCGATGTTTGTACTGCCTGTATCGCAGGTAATAATTAAGCTAATTCCCGCTTTTGCTAAGGCATCTATTCCTGTGATATTGAGTCCGTGAGATTCGGTTAATCGGTTGGGAATGTAATAAGTTAGTTGGTCGTTTTGAGTAAAAAATTCTCCCAGTCCATCCCACAAAACCGAGGTTGAGGTAATGCCGTCGGCGTCGAAGTCTCCCCAAATTGCAACTTTTTCTGCGCTGTTTCGTGCTTGCTGGATTCTTTCTATCGCCCAGTTCATTTCTAGCCCGAATTCAAAGGGACTTGCTGGTTGGTAAAGTTGGGGGTTTAAGAAACCGGGTATTTGTTCGGGGTTGTGAATTCCTCTATACCAGAGAAGTGCAGCGGCATAGTTTCCGGGGAGTTCTGGTGCATGGTTTCTGACAGCTTGGATCAGCCAAGCTGGGGGCTGGGATAGGGGTTGAGTTGGCAAATTTTTAAGTAGTTCAGTCATAAGTTATTTCATTAATTCCTGTAGGGGCGGGTTCACCAACAATCTTTCATTCACATCCACAATATCTATAAACCCGCCCCCACCGGGGACTAATAGTTGGCATAGTAAAAGATTTGAATTAAATAGACATTTCCTCAATGATAGCAAGATTTGGCAGCCAATCTGTGGGAGTTTCTGCGGAAAGATTGGATGAGGAAGCTGTGTTGTCTGTTGTGCGGTTGCAGCGAGTGGCAAATTGACAGGAATTGCAAAGATTGGAACTAATTTCTACTTGGGGTAAGAATTCGCCGCCTTCGGTATAGCGCTGTCGCCAGTCGGTTAGCTGCTGCAATAGGTGGGTTAAATCTTGTTTTGTGCGATCGTGTTCTGTTTGGTTGTAGGAAAATGTGAGTTTTTGCGGCGGTTCTTCTCCTTGCAATTGTACGAACCAGTATGTCATGGAAACTTGTTCGGGGGAATAGTCGCTGGTTTCTACTAAAACATATAAATAGAGGCGAGTTTGCCAACTTTCGGCTATCCATTTTGATTTTTGAGGGCGGGGATAGGTTTTCCAGTCGAGAATTTGCGCGGCGTTTGGTTCTGCTATTAGCAAGTCATAGATAACGGTGAATAGGTAGTCTTGGAAAATTAGGGTGCGGGGGTGTTCGGCTTGGCGGAAAATGCGATCGCTATTTTCTGAATTAGCGAAAAGTTCGGGTGCGGTGTTGATAAATGCTGCCACACAGCGTCCCAGTTCGGGGTCTTGTTGGATGATGAATTCAATGGGAAGTCCGAGTTCTCGCTGCTGCATTAATAGGTGAAAGTGGCTTCCCCATGTGAGTTTTTCTTTGTGTTCTGGGGATGCGGTGGTGGCGAGTAGTTCGAGGTAGCTGTGTTGGAATTTGCGGGGGCATTCTTCGAGAATTTTGAGTTGGGTTTGGGATAGTCGGAGCATTTTTTTATGATTTTAGATTTTATATTTTTTATGATTGTAAGGGGTAGAGATTTTTTTTTAACCGCAGATGTCGGCAGATGGACGGAGATAAACGCAGATAAATTAGGGCGATCGCATTTTTGGAGGAGAGTACGCGCGTGCGTAGCTATCCCGTAGGGAATCGCCCTTTGCTTTCCCAAGTGCGATCGCTTTATACATATAAAAGCTGATTAGCGATTTCATCAGCCGTTAGCGTATTTAATAAAATGGCAACCCGTTGAGCAATCTCATAGGCGTTCTTTTGAGGGATCACAATAATCCCCGAATGTTGTTTTCCTTCTCTCATATAATCTAGATGCAGTCGCTCAAAGTCTACGCGATTATGGGTGAGCAAACATCGCTCCATAGATGCTGGGTAAGCTAATTGTTGGCTATCGGATTTACTCAGCATTCCCTGTTCGCTGGTTGTCGTCACATCGAACCCTCTAGCCAGCAGTAAAGTAGCTACAAGCCTTGAAACATCTTCATCTGTATAAATAGTTGCAAACAGTTTCACGGCTTTCTCATTGCAGCTTTAACAGCAGGATGAATCAATTCTTCAGGAATTCGATTGCGCTCAATATAAGTATTTATTTCTTCCTGGTTATCCAAATAAAAGCTCAGCGCGTCAAAAATTTGAGCTAATTTCAGGTGAGGTAAGTGCATCGGGATTTCTTCAGGAGTAATACCCAAACGCCACAATTCCACGATCGCCCGAACGGAAGTCCTGGTTCCTGCGATAATTGGTTCGCTTTGCAAAATTTCAGGGTGACGTGCGACATAACGCGAAACAGATTGTACATTCATGGCAGATTAACAGGGCAGATATATTTTTATTATATGTTATTATTTCAGCTAAAAGTGTGCAAAAAATTGAGAAGCATTAAGCGCGATCGCCCTTTTTTACAAGTGCGATCGCCCGTTCAGATCGATCCAACGCTAATTAATCTTCCCCTAACTCTAAAAACAATAATTCCAAGTCTCGATCGCCCCGCAGAACGCGAGCAATATCAATCCCGTCCGATCTCGGGTAATAAAAAATTAAATAATCCCTAACAATAAATCCGCGCAAGTTGGGGGATAACCTCTCATAGCGTTTGCCCATATTGGGAAATTCGGCGACAAGTTTACATTTTTGACGAATTGCATCAAAAAGCTCGCTGGCTGCCCTGGAACTATTGCCAGCAATGTACTCACAAATCTCATTCAAGTCTCGGACGGCTTCATCTGAAAATGTATAACTGTTCATGCCCCTGACTGTTCTCTTCGATCGATCTTTTCTTGAATTTTGGCAAACACAATTTCTCCATCTGTCACTTGTCCCTTAGCAATTTGTGCAGTTCCCACTGCTATTTTCTGGCGGAGTTCTTCGATGCGTTGTTTTCGTTCTCTTAAAAGTGCGATCGCTTCTCCAATTAGTTCTTCAGCGCTGCCATATTTTCCGCTTTGAATTTGCGATCGAATAAACTCTTCGTATTCCGGCTTTAAGACAATATTCATTGACTTGCTCCTTTAAATCACAGAAAGGTTACTGCACGATCGTGACATCTTTTGTAGATTAGCTTAGCACAAATATCAACATTCTCAGAGATTGTGGCTGCCCTAAAGTCGAGCTTGAAAAAATTATTGTGAATCGCCTGCGATCCTCTTCGAGGGCTTCGCTAACGCACTTTTCGCCAACCTCTCTACAACTTCCCAATTTGTTGAGCAAACCACATCGCCGCCGTCCCATTTCCCTCACCCAAAAGTTTCAAAGTATCCGACAGCAAAGCAATTGGCAATCCCTCAAGCGCACCGGAAATTTCGCATTCATGATATTTCCCGTTTTCCTGCAAGCGAAATGCCAAAACTCTCTCGCCCTTAATATCTACTACCCAATACTCAGGAATTCCCAAAGCAGCATAAAGCCGCTTCTTTTCATCTAAATCGCTGGCCAAAGTAGTATCGGCTATCTCCCCGACTAAATCGGGAACTCGCGACTGATTCAGATTAATTCGGCGAGGTTCCCCTTTTTGCCATTGGTGGAAATCTCCGCCGATGTATAAAACTTTATCTGGTGCACCCGCTCCCACTTTAGGTTTCTCAATTACACAACCGCTGAGAGAATCAAAAGTTTGTCCTATTTTGGTAGTAAACCACACGAAAAATATGATAGTAAACAGATCGTTAAATCTGGCGTGCTGAGGCCCTTCATTACCCATGTCTATCCAAAGATATCCTTCATAAAAAAATATTCTGGCTTCCTCCAAAGATGGATCTTCGCAGGCTGCTACATAATCTTCCCATGTCGCGGCTTGCCATTGAGGAATTTCACCCACTTGAGGCAAGATGAATTTTACAGTTGTAGAAGTCATGATTTAAAAGCAAATTGAGGATAAAATTATCCTAACTTAAGTCGCTATTTATAGCCAAAGGAAGAAGGAAGGCACTACACGGATACACGAATGAATTATCGAGTCTGAGTCATTCTTAAAAAGGAAGAAGGAAAATACAAGAAAGATCGACTTGAAGTCAGACGAAGGGGCGGGCACGGGGGCACCGCCCCTACAAATGGCGATCGCAATCCTTGTGCTTATCGAATTGCTGTGGGCGCCGCAATTGGTACTTCTAAATCTGGCTGCAAGTCAAAGACTACGACAAGCGTTGCTTGAGGCATCAGTTGGCGCAGACACAGCAAGTGCCCGTCAGCATCCGATCGACTGCGAAATCGCCCCACAATCGCCCGCTGCATACTGGGCATGAGTTTGGCGATCGCCCAAGGGTAAAGGCGTTTTTGGTACGCGATCGCCCCAGGATTCGCAGCGAATCCCTGTTGATAACCGTTTTGTGGCATGATGGTTTAGTATCCTCTATGGACTACAGGAAAGGGCGTTAGTAAGTCTCTTGCCGGAAATCGACTAACGCCTCTACTACTATGATTAAACACCAAACTCACCTCATGTGTCAATACTTGGCGCTAAATATTCACACTTGCTATATTGAAAGGTTTATTCAGCTATGGATTTGAGAGCCTTGAGAGAACGTGCAGGGCTGACAATCTTAGACGTAGCACGGGAACTAGAATGCGCGGAGTCTTCAATTCGCAACTGGGAAAAAAGCCGAACCTTGCCAAAGATGGAAGTTTGGCAAGTATTCCGAATGCGAGATTTGTATCGATGTAGCGAAGCGGAGTTGATGCTAGCTGTCAGAAAGTCAATGCCGACGGAAAAGAAAGAACAGACAAAACTGACAGAGTAAGAATCCTCTGGATTTATTAGAGAATGTAAAGTATTGTAGGGGCGGGTTTTACAGAAAATAATTGTCTAAAATCGATCATCTTTTAAACCCGCCCCCACCCAACGGCAAATCCCCATCTACCTGTAGGATCAGGTTTATGAAACTGTGGGCTTTGCAATTAGGTCGGGGCGGGTTTTTGAGATTGTGGGTCTTAGGCTGAGATTTTTCGTAAAACCCGCCCCTACATCAAATAATAACTTGGTAATTAGGTCGGGGCGGGTTTTTGAGATTGTGGGTCTTAGGCTGAGATTTTTCGTAAAACCCGCCCCGATATCAAATAATAACTTGGCAATTAGGTCGGGGCGGGTTTAAAAGATTGTGGGTCTTAGGCTGAGATTTTTCGTAAAACCCGCCCCGATATCAAATAATAACAAATCACTCTTTTGTCAAGACAAAAACACTGTCTTTATTCCCCCGTCCAATCCGCAAATCTTTATCCAAATAAGTAATATCCAGCCATCCCTGCTGTTCGCGAGTATCCAGCCCAAAATCTACAGCCGCGAACTTTTTCCCCGACTCAATCTCATCGATAAACTTCCCCGGATATTCATAGCCAATCAACCTGCTTAAACCTACTATAGACCGCTCAAACTTCACCTGCACTCGCCGTTCGGAAGTTGGCTCAAATCTCGCCGCCACACTGACAATTCCTTCCAAATAAGGCAAGCCGTAAAGTTCGCCAATGTTGTAAATTTTAGATTCTTTGACGCGGATAGATTGATAAATTTGACCTAATTTGACCAAGGGAAAACTGTCCAGATTCAGCAGTTCGCGGCTGGTGGTGTACAATAACCGCCAATCACCATTTAAAAGCTCTGCAGCTTCGACAGGGCGAGGCGTGGGGTTGTAATCTTCCAATTGGGCGATCGCACTTAAAATCGCTTGTTTGTCGCTGGGAGTCGCCAGCAAACCTCGATTCTTACCAGCAATTATCTCTAAGAGTGCAGATTTTCTAAGCATGATTTTTTAAGAAGGAAGAACACGGATTTTGACACGAATACACGGATTAATTATCGAAGGTGAGGCAAAAGTGAGACCGCTCTTTTCTTCAGTCTCAAGCGAGAGGGAGGAAATTTTGTGTAGTAGCGATATTAATCGCCGAGTCCGCAGAGTATTAAGCTGTTGTGCATTTAAATAGAATGTCAAAAAACAATATAATTCTTGTGGGGTGGGCGTCTCGCCCGCCCTGAATATGCAATTTAAATGCGTGACAGCTTAACAACTAATTACTAAGATATCAAATTTCACCAAATAAAGCAAAGTCCGATACAGGTCGGCTAATTCTTGCTCGTTTTTAACGTAGCGTCGGATAAGTTCCCCCACGCCGATCGCACCTTCCTGCTTAATTATCTCCAATATCTCCATCTGAATGCTAACAGATATTCTCCTATCCTCACCAAAACTGGTAAACCTAATTGTCTGTACCTGCTTTAAAAGTTCTGGTGTGGCGATCGCACCCAGACTCAGCATCATCTCATTGCTTAAACTTCTAGTCGCATAATGGCCCAATACCCGAAACGGATCGTCGCCTAGGGGATAAGGCGGCTTCCCAGGTTTTAAAGGTGCTGACTCCGGTGCCGCAAGGCGAATTTCTGCTAATTCCCGCCACAATTGTTCGTAAGCAGCAATTACTACTTTCCAATCATAAATTTCCCTCGCCCTTTGTCGGGCATTTTCCCCCATCCGCTTTCTCAATTCGGGGTTTTCAATTAATTGACACAACGCCAGAGTGCAAGCATCAATGTCAACTGCTGTCGCGAGAGAAGTGTGACCCATGTAAGTCGGCCAATTTAAGCTGTCGTCAAGATAATTTAGCGCTAAATCTAAACAAGATTCGGGGGGCGGGATGAGTGTGGGAATGCGGAAGCCGTCTATTTCGTGGCGTACAGATTCTTTGTATCCGTTCCAATCGGAGACTATGGCCGGCAGTCCGTTTGCCATTGCTTCAATTGGCGTCAGCCCAAAGGATTCTTGAACGTTGTCCGAAAGCGAAATGAAAATGTCGGCGGCCGACCAAATATTTATTCTAATTTCCGGCTTTCTCCCATCTAAAAAAATAGCATTCACGGAGGGACAAAAGATTTGCGCGCTATTTTTAAAGTCGGGTTCTTCTCTCGGATCTTCGATCCAACCTGCTTGAATTAAGTGGATTTTGGCTTTTGTCTGTTGTGCGGCGCCCTCTAGGGCGATGTACATCGGTACCGGATGAGCTTTTGCAGAAAAAATCAATCGACCGACAAATAACACAACTATATCTTCGGGAGAAATGCCGAGTTCTTGTCGCAGTTGGCGGCGACTATTAACTGCTTCCACACCCTGCGGAAACGCGCTGCAATCCACTCCTAGGGGAATAACCGGCAATTTGACTAAAATTTCCGGTTTACCGCCGTTGCGCTGGGCTAAATATTCAGACCACTCCCTCATAACTCCTTCTACTGCTGTTTTCACCGCTTCAGAGGTGCAGATCAGGGCGTCCCAAGGCTGCATGGGTGCGGTTATCAAATCGCCGATCGCCCCCATGATGTATTTTGTACCGATCGTGTGAGTAACGCCGCAAACGCTGTAGGCCCGCTGATCGACAAATCTGCGCGCCCAAACCATCTGCGACAGAAGCGGATCGGGTCGGTAAATTGTGCCCGGTTGAGATAGCAAATCCGGTCGTTCTGTGGGAATCCAGCGGACTTTCCGAGGTTTTTGCAGCCAAGGTTGGATGTGCGAACAAAACTCCTTAAAGGTTGTTTTGCTGTCGGCGTAACAGTAGAGAGAGTCAGCGGTTCCGTGTTGGACTAAGCTTTTGAGAAACCCTTCTCCGGCTGAATGACGCCCCAGAAGTTTTTGCCCTCCGGTGTCGTAGCCCTCTTTGTTGTATAAAACCGCTGCCGTTATATCCATTCTGAGATTTATTGCTTGAGAGTTGACTGAAGAAGCCAGACGGCATTCGAGCTCAGGCTTTGATGAAAAACCAGGAGACTGTTGTGAATCAAACCCTTGCCGTTAGCGAAGCTTGCAGAATACGATCGCCACTTGTCCCGCGATATCTTAAAGACGATCGTCTTAGATTACAATGCTTACGGCTAAAGAAGGATTGGCAAGAGCGGATTTTAGTGTTATCCTCATGCCCATGCTTGGGGGCGATCGCCTTTTCGGTCTCCCATCTTATCCCGATCCGGAACCAAACAGTGCCTGTGGTATAATGCTTTAGCCTTGCTAAATGCCCGATTTGCAAGTGCTTGATCAAAGGAGCAGTTCGTCGGCAAAACGTTACCTCTACTCGATCGCGTCTTTGTCTTTAAAAACCAATAATCATGTACAACCCATCTCTGCGTCAAATTCCTCGCCATTTACCTGCGGATGTAATTCCATTAAAACAGCAATCTTCTCTTTTAGACTGGTTGGAATCTAACAATCGCCTGTTAGCAAGGGATGTCCAAGAACCCGACTATCTGCACGAAGAAGAAATTTCGGAACTTATGGCAGTTGACGACAGTCCTTACGATGATTTAGAAGAGGAAGTAGAAGAGGATGTGAGTGTAGGCGAAGAATAACGGGTAAAAGGGTGAAGAAATCAACCGGAAACAGGGAAGAAAAACTAAGAGATTTCTCAATCTCCTGTATCGCACCCTATTCCCCATTGTCAATTGCTTATTCTCAAATAGTGTGTGGTGAGGAGTGTTATGGATAACTTTTTGGATGAGAAAATCCCTTTTAGTCTGCCTTTCAAACTTACAGGCAGCAATTTATTCCGGCTGCTGGGTGTGGGACTCTGCACTGTAGCGATCGGTTTAGATGTAGCAGCGGATAGATTTTTGAATTTACCTGCATCGCTATTTATGCCGCTAATTGTTTGTGCTTTAGTTGCGTCGGGGTTGGGCTATGCAGTTGTACCCCTACTCCAGCAACTAAAAGCAGGACAAATAATTCGCGAAGACGGCCCCCAAGCTCACTTAAAAAAAGCGGGAACGCCGACAATGGGAGGCATCTTTTTTATACCTGCTGGGGTAGCAGTCGCTTTACTTTGGTCTAAGTTTAACTCAGATGTTGTTGCCGTATCGGCTTTAACTTTAGCTTACGGTTTCATTGGCTGGATTGATGACTGGCAAATTCTGCGACGCAAGTCGAACAAAGGTATTTCACCTCGGATGAAATTGGCTTTGCAAATAAGTTTTGCTGCTCTATTTTGTCTGTGGCTGATGTTTCATCAACCAGCAATTTCTACGAATGTTGCTTTGCCTTTCGGTTGGGTATTGCCATTAGGTTTGCTGTTCTGGCCGCTGGCTGGTTTTGTGCTAGTTGCCGAAAGCAATGCTACTAATATTACCGATGGTGTTGACGGGTTGATGGGAGGTTTGGGGGCGATCGCACTTTTGGGATTAGGCGCATCTGTAGCCTCAACTTCGCCAGAATTAATGATATTTTGCGCTTGCATCAGCGGCAGTTGTTTAGGTTTCTTAGCACACAACCGCAATCCAGCCAAGGTGTTTATGGGCGATACAGGTGCTTTAGCTTTGGGCGGTGCGTTGGGTGCGGTAGCTTTATTAACAAATAGCCTTTGGATATTATTAATTATCAGCGGGATTTTCTTTATTGAAACGCTGTCAGTAATTGCTCAAGTAGGTTATTACAAAGCTACAAAAGGCCCGGATGGCATCGGCAAGCGTCTGTTAAGAATGGCTCCACTGCACCATCATTTAGAGTTGTGCGGCTGGTTGGAAACTCAGGTTGTTGGGATATTTTATTTAACAAACGGGGTGTTAGTGTTAATGATTTTGATGTTTACTAGCAACAGTTAACCGCGGATTTGGTAACGGATTGTGCAGGGGATGCAAGAGATATTTTCTCCTATTTCAAAGAAACAGGCAAGATGCCTGTTCCACAATAACTCAATGCAGTTGTGGAACAGGCATCTTGCCTGTTTAAGGGAAAGAAACAGGCAAGATGCCTGTTCCACAATAACTCAATGCAGTTGTGGAACGGGCATCTTGCCCGTTTAAAGCTAAAGCAACACGCTTTTGGACTGTTCCACATTTCTTAGTCTCTTAGAGAGGGACTTCGTTTCTGTAGTAAGTAGCAGTTTCAACCGCCGAACAATCTATAATATCCCTAGTTAATGCAATGGAAATAAAAAAAATCAGGGGCAATATTGGAAGAACTGTTTCATTGACAAGCCTTCTATTGCTGGCTGCTAGCTTAGTTTTTTACTGGAACCTCGTTAGGCTGGGTTATGCTGTTCCAATTCCCTACATTTTAGACGTTTTCTGCTTAAATAACTGTCCGGCTGATGATTTAAATATTTTGCATACCCAATTCCCGCCCGATAATTTATTAAACTACGACAAGCCGCTAAGACACATTTTAGGCGAACCAGATAAGTTAGATAAAAACAGAATTTCCATCCTAGTTGAAAAATCAAAATACAGGCTGACTCTATACGATAGCAAAAAGCCAGTAAAATCTTATCCTGTAGTATTTGGTGGCAACCCCACAGGTGATAAATTAAAAGCAGGGGATTTGCGGACGCCGGAAGGTGTTTTTAGGATTAAAGATATGTATCCTCACGAAAGTTGGTCAAAGTTTCTGTGGCTGGATTATCCAACTAAACAATCTTGGCGCAAACACGTAAAAGCCAAGCAAAACGGTACAATTGGCTGGGGCGATAGTGTAGGCAGCGAAGTCGGGATTCACGGCGTTCCTGCTAATTCGGATAATATTATAAAATATCGATCGAACTGGACTTTGGGCTGCGTTTCGCTGGAAAATAAGGATGTTGAGGAGTTGTATCAGTTTGTGCAGAAGGGAACGCCAGTAGAAATTAGTCCGTAGTCAGCAGTCAGTAGTCATTAGGAGGAAGTACAAACATTAATCCGTGTATCCGTGTCATAATCCGTGTTGTGCCTCCTTCCCCATGAACAACAAAATGTTTTTACCGGAAGTTTCGGTGGTAGTGCCAGTTTACAATGGCGAGGCAGATTTGCCGGATTTGATCGAGTGTTTACGATCGCAAACTTATCCGCCACACAGTGTAGAATATCTCTTAGTAGACAATAACAGTCGCGATCGCACTTCAGCAATCCTCGCAACAGCAGCTAAGTTGGATCAAATAACCATTCGCCACCTCACCGAAAATCAGATTCAAAGTTCCTACGCCGCCCGCAATAAAGGAATTCGCGCATCAACAGGCGAAATCATTGCATTTACTGATGCAGACTGTCGCCCGGAATCTGACTGGCTGGAAAATTTAGTTAAACCATTTTTAGATGTAGAAATCGCACTTTCAGCCGGGGAAATACTCGCATTGCCCGGTAAAACTATTTTAGAACAACACGCCGATCGCCAAAATACTTTATCTCAAAAACATACACTCGCTCACCCTTTTTGTGCTTACGGCCAAACAGCCAACTTAGCTGTACGGAGGCTAGTTTTACAACAAATAGGATTATTTCGCCCTTACCTCAGCAGTGGCGGCGATGCGGACTTATGCTGGCGGATTTTGCGGGAAACATCCTATAAAATGTATTTTGCCGAAAATGCGATCGTCCGACACCGCCACCGTTCTACAATAAAACAGTTGCAAAGTCAATGGTATCGGTACGGCGAATCTAATAAATATTTACACGAACTCCACGGTGTCGATTTGATGCGAGAATTCACCACAGGGGAATATTTTTACCGGCTGGCTAGGTGGCTGTTAAAGGAATTTCCGGTGGCAGCGGCCAAAAGTGCGATGGCCCAAGCCGATATGGTAGATTTGTTTAATACGCCGATCGGTCTAGTGAATGTTAGGGCAAGGTCGATGGGACAGCGCCAAGCCAAACTTCCAGAATCAGCTTGGCAGATTGAGCGGTTTTAATCGGTTTTAATATTTTAGAGCAATAAATTATTGTGCGATCGCACTTGCGATCGACAAATATTCGTTTGTACACAATCCGCCCTTATATACATATAAGTATAGTTTATCAGTACAGATAAATAAGCTGAATCCGAAATATGAAAATTTAACGCAATACTTAATATAAAATTAATAAGTCTATTCTGAAGCGCTCGGTTTGACGAGGGGAAGAAACTCAGAGGCAAACCCCAAAATTTTCTTTACTTCTGCCTTCGGGCTTTTCACTGCTGTCGTCAGCGCGTTGGGAATTATTCTCATAATTTTAAATTTTTGTAACCTTTACAAGTAATGCCAATGGCTCAAATCTTACTCCAGACCGTTTGGTTTATACCTTGCTATCCACTCATCGGCGGAGTTCTGTCGATGCTGTGGTTTCCGGCAATTACCCGTCGCACGGGGCCAAGACCATCCGGTTACGTGAACGCCATCTTAACCTTGTTCGCTTTCTTACACGGCGTCATAGCCCTGACAGCTATCTGGAACCAACCGGCACAACACCAGTTAATTCCCTGGCTGAATGTAGCAGGTTTAGACTTAACCATTCCCGTAGAAATCTCTACTGTCACCGTCGGGGCGACAGTTTTGATTACCGGACTGAACTTGCTGGCGCAGATTTATGCTTTCGGTTACATGGAAATGGACTGGGGCTGGGCTAGATTGTTTTCCCTGATGGGGCTGTTTGAAGCGGGGATGTGCGGCTTGGTACTGTGCAATTCTCTCTTCTTCAGCTACATGATTTTGGAAGTTCTGACTTTGGGTACTTACCTGCTAGTCGGGCTGTGGTTCAATCAGTCTTTGGTGGTGACAGGAGCCCGCGACGCTTTCTTAACAAAGCGGGTGGGTGACTTATTCCTGCTGATGGGAGTAGTCGCAATTCTGCCACTGGCTGGAACTTGGAATTTTGACGAGTTGGCTGTTTGGGCTCAGACTGCAAAGCTTGACCCTACTGTAGCGACGCTGTTGAGCTTGGCTTTGATTGCCGGGCCGATGGGTAAGTGCGCTCAGTTTCCCTTGCACCTGTGGCTGGATGAGGCGATGGAAGGCCCGCTGCCGGCGACGATTTTGCGGAACACCGTAGTTGTCGAAACTGGTGCTTGGATATTGATTAAGTTGCAGCCGGTGATTGCTTTGTCGCCGATCGGACTGAAGACAACTATTATTGTAGGCGCTGCGACGGCGGTTGGTGCTTCATTAATTGCGATCGCCCAAATTGACATCAAGCGCACGCTTTCCTATATTGTCAGCTCTTACATGGGCTTAGTATTTATCGCCGTCGGCACCGGACAAGCCCAGACAGCCCTGACATTGATATTTGCCTACAGCTTGGCAATGGGTTTGCTGGTGATGAGCATCGGTTCGGTAGTTTGGAACAGCATCACTCAGGATGTCCGCTCTCTCGGCGGTTTGTGGGCAAAGCGGCCGATATCGGCCATATCGTTTATTGTCGGTAGCGCTGGATTGGTGGGACTGCCGCCCTTCGGCTGCTTCTGGGCTTTAGAAGACTTCACATCCGGGCTTTGGCAAACTCATCCTTCCTTGTTAGGAATAGTGCTGTTTGTAAACGGCGTCACTGCTTTTGGGTTGATGCGCGTCTTCGGTTTAGTTTTTGGCGGCAAACCAAAGCAAATGACCGAACGCTCGCCGGAAGTTCACTGGCCTTTTATCTTGCCGATGACTGTTTTAATGGGCTTTACTTTGCACGTTCCGCACTTGCTGGCTGCGTGGCATTTATTGCCGGGGGCAAGTTTGAATTATACCGCAACCGGACTGCTAGTTTTGTCAACGGCGATCGGCATCGGTGCCGGAGCATTTGTTTACCTGAACGAAAAATGGGAAAAACCGGTGCGAATTGGTTCTCAAGCTTTGCAAGACTTTTTTGCTTACGACTTTTACACTGCCAAACTTTACCGAGTAACAGTGATATTTGCAGTCGGTCTAGTTGCTCAAGTTATCTCTTGGATCGATCGCAATATTGTTGACGGTTTCGTAAATTTAATCGGTTTTGCAACGGTTTTCGGCGGGCAAAGCCTCAAATACAACGTTAACGGTCAAACTCAGTTTTACGCCCTAACAATTCTGTTCGGAGTTGCGCTTTTGGGACTACTGATAAGCTGGCCGCTGCTAGCTCGCCTGTCGCTGATTGTAGGCGGGTAAAAAGATATAAATTTTAAGATTTTAGGTGACAGTTTTAATCTAAAATCTTAAAAGCATGAAGTCTTGAACAAAGATTTCCAACTCGTTCAAATAAGGCACATAAATGACCTCAAACAACAGACAATTCAATCTTTCCCGACGCAATTCCCTCAAATTTGTCGCAGGAGCCATTGGTACAGGGATACTTGCAGCACGAGCAGGCGCTGATTTGGCTGCACCCGAACCAGCAATTGCTCAAAATGACTCGACTCCCGATGCAGCTCTGCAAAAGTTAATGGACGGGAACAAGCGCTTTGTTAACAGAAAACGCCAAAGTCCCAACCAAGACTTACCCCGCCTCGTCGAAGTTGCCAAATCTCAAAAACCCTTTGCTGCTGTTCTCGGCTGTGCAGATTCCCGCTTTCCTTCGGAGATTATTTTCGATCAGGGATTGGGAGATTTATTTGTGTGTCGCGTGGCCGGAAATGTTGCTACTCCCGAAGAAATTGGCAGCCTGGAATTTGGCACGCTGGTATTGGGAGCAAAAGTGCTGATGGTAATCGGGCATAAACGTTGCGGTGCGGTAGAGGCAACCATCAAAGGAGCTCAAGTTCCGGGTCAAATTGGCAGTTTGCTCGACGCCATTAAGCCGGCTGTAGAAAGCTCGAAAGGCCAAGCAGGCGATCATCTAGAAAATGCCTGCAAAGCCAATGTTGTGCTGCAAGCTAAGAGGTTGAAAGCATCTCCTGTTATCTCTAAGTTAATTGAGGAGAATAAACTGAAAGTTGTGGGTGGATATTACGATTTAGACACGGGTGCAGTCAATATTCTGGTTGAGTCTTGATGCAATTTTAAAGTTATAATTTGGGAAAAAAGTAAGCTCTAAATTCTCAAATTATCAACCATAAAAGCGTGCAAAATTGATAGTTAATATCAAATACAGCAGTTCTCAATAAAGTGAGGTATGCCCACGGAGGCCACGGAGGCCACGGAGGCCACGGAGGCCGCTTATCAAGCGTGTACCTCATGTTACTGAGAAAGGCTATAAGTTAGCATCGGAATAGTAAATTCGAGTTAACTGTCAACCGTCAACCGTCAACCGTCAACAATCATTCCGGTGCAAGCGGAATTGATATTACTCTTCACTCTTCACACATTATGCTTAGTGCCTTGCTCTGGTTGCCCGCGTTGGGCGCTGCGGTAGTCGGGTTTCTGCCCGGAAACATCAACGGGATGCGGTTGCGTTCCATTGCCTCAGCTTTTGCTGCTGTTGTTTTCCTGTTGAATATCTGGCTGCTGACTCAATTCGATCCCGCCCATGCGGGACTGCAATTTCAAGAATATTTGCCTTGGATTCCGCAATTAGGTTTGAGCTACAATTTGGGCATTGACGGCTTGTCTTTGCCGCTGCTGGTTTTAAGTGCATTGCTGACGCTATTAGTCATTTACGGCACTGGCGAAAAGATGGAGCGCCCCCAGCTTTACTACGCTTTGATTTTGCTAATCAATGCGGGTGTTGCCGGAGCTTTGATGTCTCAAAATTTGCTGCTGTTTGTACTGTTTTATGAAGTAGAATTAATTCCTTTTTATCTATTGATTGCGATTTGGGGCGGAAAGCAGCGGGAATACGCTGCCATGAAGTTTTTGATCTACACGGCCGTTTCGGGACTTTTAGTGCTAGCAGCATTTTTGGGTGTGGCTTGGCTGAGCGGTTCTTTAAATTTCGATTACAGTGCGATTACCACTCAAGAATTGCCGAGAAATCTGCAGTTAATCCTGCTAACACTTTTGCTAATTGGGTTGGGAATTAAAATTCCTTTGGTGCCGCTGCACACTTGGCTACCGGATGCTTACGTGGAAGCTTCGCCAGCAACAGCAATTTTGCTGGGAGGGATTCTGGCGAAGTTGGGAACTTACGGTTTAGTGCGGTTTGGCTTGCAGATGTTTCCCGAAACTTGGTCGATTATAGCTCCCGGTTTAGCGATTATCGGGACTGTGAGCGTGATGTACGGGGCTTTGAGCGCGATCGCCCAAAAAGACATCAAACGCATGGTAGCCTATAGTTCGATCGGGCATATGGGCTACATCCTCGTTGCCTGCGCTGCGGGTACGAAGCTGGCATTAATCGGCGCTGTCGGGCAAATGGTAAGCCACGGCTTAATTTTAGCTTTGCTGTTTTATTTGGTAGGCATCATCGAAACCAAAGTCGGCACGCGGGATTTGGACGTACTCAACGGTTTGATGAACCCGATGCGGGGTTTACCCACTGCGAGTTCCCTGTTAGTTTTGGGCGGCATGGCAAGCGCCGGAATTCCCGGTTTGGTAGGTTTTATTTCCGAATTTTTAGTATTTCAAGGCAGTTTCTCGATCTTTCCAATTCCCACTTTAGTCTGCATTTTAGCTTCGGGTTTAACAGCAGTTTACTTTGTGATTCTGCTCAACCGCACCTGCTTTGGGAAGTTGGACAATGCCACGGCTTACTACCCTCCAGTTACGTTTGCTGAAAATATGCCGGCGCTGGTTTTGGCGGGCATCATTTTTGTGTTGGGAATTCAACCTGCTTGGCTGCTCAAGTGGAGCGAATCTACTACAAATGCGATCGTAGCCACTCTGCCGACTGACAGAAATACCCAAGTTGCTATTAGCTATCCTGGGGAAAAGTCAGTGATTGAAATCGCATCTACACAAACGAATTCCGCCAGGGAATGAATTCCACTGGGCTTATAGCGAAAGTCCTCTTAAGAGGACTAATGAGTTTTCTAGTCCTCTTAAGAGGACTTTAGCTGTGAGGCAGGGAATTCATTCCCTGCCGGACTTAGGGACTATCGGTTTTACGTTAAGTTCTCACAAATAAGCAGAGCCGGGAAGTAGATAAATATTCAATTTCACTCAACCAAAGGAAGAAACAATGGTACAAACTTCTAATAAACCAGCAACTAAACTACCTCCTTCCAAACACGAATTTGCCGAAATAATTCACAGGCTGGAAGCTGGTGGCGCGATGATTCCAGATACGCCGGAAAATCTGATGCAAATCATCGCTATTTGGAAAGCTTACGCGGTGCCGATGGACTTTTACTGGCGGGATTTGCTTTACATCGCCGAACGGGTATTTTTAAAGCCGCTTCCTTTCTTTAAATACTTCTTACCCCAGGAGTATTTAGATTTGCAAAATCACTATGCAGGCGACGGTGCAGATTTGCGGGTGTGGCGGGGGACTGGAAGCGCCCACCCGGAACTTTTGGAGTTCATGGAGAAGGGTGAAACTGGTAAAATGCCGCGGCTGTTTCACCATTTGTGGCACGATCGCATTAACATGGAATTTGCGGAAGAGTGCATGAGGGCGATGCTGTGGCACCGGGGCTTGTACGTCCCAACCAATCAATTCGATCCTTATTTGGACAGTGACGAATATAAGGCTAATGCCGATCGGGCAATTAAAGCTTACTTCAAAAAAGACCCGTTCATGCTGGCACTTCACAAAGCATTTCCCGAAATGTTTTTAGAACAGTGCCGCCAAATGTCTTATTACAGCAATCTCGGTTTATTCTGGGAAGTCATGGCGCCGGTGTTTTTTGAAGTTTCCGACTTGTACGACGAAGGGAAAGTTACCACCGTCCCTCAAGCTATGGATTTTCTGGTAAATGGCATATTTGCGATCGCCGGACGCCCGATTTACCACCACGTTTACATCGACGGCGAGAAGTACGAAATTATCCCCAAATCTAAAGGTTTCACTTGGCTTTACGAAGCAGCGTTACCTTACGTGGAAGCTGTATTTTATCGCACTTCGCCATTCCGAGGCACCAAATCTTACAACGCTCAAGCTAGAGAAGTTCCTGACGACCAAAAAGACTTCCACTACGGAGTGCTTTATGCAGACAAATTCCCCGTAGGTACAGCGGGGATTCCGCCGACTTTGCTAGCACAAGATATGCTGCATTTCCTGCCGCCTTATTTGAAGGATTTCTACAAACAGCGCTGTCGCGGCGAAGATGATATCCTCAATCAAATTGGGGTGACATTCCAGCGATCGATGTATTGCGTAACTTCGGCAGTGATTCAAGCTTTGCGGACTGCTCTTTTGTATCCTTTAGATGACCCGAATCCAAAGCATTTGAAGGCAAATCGGGCTTTCTTTGAGTCTCAGATCGATCGCTTCTGTCGCCCGGAATACGGCATGAAATATGCTGCGAAGTTGAATAATATTCAGACTTCGGATTATAGGTAGTCATCGGGCATGGGGAATGGGGCATCGGGCATCGGGAATTTGTTATTGCAAAAACTCCTAAGCTGTTCGGCATTTAAAAGACGATAGTATTGTGCGTCAGTACAGAAGTGTTTCCCGCATAAGCGCGTAAGTATTCACTCCTGACGCACCCTACAAGCCTCGTTAGTGGTTTAAATGCTCCACAGCTTAATGATTACCGATTACTATGCCCCATCCGATTTTAGATTAAAATTACCAATTGATCTAAAATGTAAAATTGTCCAATGTCCAATGCCCGATGCCCGATGCCCTATGCCCCTTCCCCAATAACTATGGACAGCAAACAGCTAGCCAAATATATCGAAGCAACCGATGGGATTTCCAAACCTTGGCTGTTGGTGCAACTGCGGCTGAAAAAATTGCAAGAAAGGCGATCGGAGATTTCGGCTGAAGAGTATATGACAGAACTTACCGACATTCACAAAGACTTAATGAATCTGGGGGAATGGTGGCTGGGTATCGAGGATGAAGTGTTTTAAAATTTAATTGAAAGTTCAAGTAGGATTAAGTCGATCGCACTTTAAAATTTCTCCATCAAATCTTTTTCTTGGGCATAGACATCTCGTAGCTGTTGCAGCGCCGCCCCAGAAATGACCGATTTAACAGTAGCTACCAAAAGGCCCCACTCCAGCAAGCTGTCAACTGAAACAGCTTTTTTGAACTTGTACGTGTAGAATTTCGTCCAAAATGCTGGTGCTTGCTTGCTTTTCCAGCGTTTGTACCATCTGCCAAAATCTTGAGGTGCGATCGGCTGTACTTCCAAAATAGGGGGAAAATCGGCGTAGCTGACAAAACGGCTGATGCCTTTGGCGTGCACGTAAACCATGTAGCGACAACATTCTATTCGGTAAATCTCATCTGCTGCGATATTGAACAGGAGTGCAACTGTTTCTTCTGTAACGAATCTCGCCAGCGGATGCAGGATTGGAGATTTATGAATTATTCTGGATTCTGCGATCGTTCGCGATTTTGCCGGAGTTTCTGATATCATGGCTAGTACACCTCTGGATATGGTTAGTAGACTTCTGGATATGGCAAATGCACTTTTTGATAGAAAGAAATAATCTGTCCAGATGAGGTTTTACAGACGATCGCCCTTTAGTTTTCCAGGCCGGGGGGCGATCGCTCTTTACATATAAAATTGTACGACGCAATTGCATCAAGTGTCAAGCATGGGTTTAGTCAGGCTAAAAATTCGGGAACTAGCGGCGGAGAAGGGCTGGACGCTTAAGGAAGTATCCGATCGTTCCGGGGTAATTTATAGCACAGTCAGAAGCTATGCTCGTCGTCCTGAAATGGCAATGGTTGACTTTACTTGCCTGCGGAAGTTAGCTCGGACTTTTGATGTGATGATTGAGGACTTAGTTGAGGTTTTGGAGGAATAGGTCGATCGACCTTAAGTTGTCTAGACCGGGCGATCGCTTTTTTAGATGCAATTATCTTAAAACGCAACTGCATTATTTGTCAAGCATGGGTTTAGTCAGAGTTAAAGTGCGAGAGCTAGCGGCCGAGAGAGGCTGGACATTCAAGGAGGTGGCTGAGCGATCGGGCGTGATCTATAGCACCATAACCAGCTATGCTCGTCGTTCAGAAATATCAATGGTTGACTTTACCGCCCTGTACAAGTTAGCGCGGGCATTTGATGTGATGATTGAGGACTTGGTGGAGATTATTGAGGAATAGGTCGATCGTTCGCGATTTTGCCGGAGTTTCTGATATCATAATAGACGCATCTCTTGATTGTAGGTGTGTACATCTTTTTGTTGTAGATGTGCAGGACAGAGATTATCTGTCCACATTAGGTTTAATAGGCGATCGCCCTTAGTTGTCCAGACCAGAGGCGATCGCTTTTTAAGATATCTAATATTAAACGACAGCAGATTGTCATTTGTCAAGTCAGTATGAGCAAAGGCTTAGTGAGGTTGCGGATTCGGGAGTTTGCGGCCCAGAACGGCTGGACACTTAAGGAAGTTTCCGATCGATCGGGCGTTGGTTACAGCACCATCAGAAACTACGCCCAATGTCAAGGCATGACAACCGTTAATTTTGCCTACTTGCACAGGTTGGCTCGCACGTTTGACGTAATGATTGAGGACTTGGTGGAGATTATTGAGGAATAGGTCGATCGACCTTTCCACTTTTCCCCTATAAACCCTTCTGTTTCGTCTTGTCAAGACGCGCTTAAGCACTTTGCATCGCAGCTAAAAGCTCAGCTTAAAGATGCTAAGATTTAGTCAAAGTTGTTAATCTCCCGTTACCTTTGTGACTAGAGCCAGTACCGCCATTGGGGTTAGCCCCATAATTAAGGAACTTGTGCAGAAAAAGGCGCTAGCAACCAGGCTAACGCTCAAGGAAATCATCTATGTCGGGATGCTGGCGATCGACGAGTTGGACGAAAAGCGCTTGCAAGAGTTGGCTGATCAGGTGCATCAAATGCAGGTGAAAGGGGAGATTTGAGGCGATGAGGGCGATTCCCTACGGGATAGCTACGCTTCACGCCATTTTGGTGAAGTGAGGTTCGGGGCGATCGCATATTCAAAAATTTTCCCGCCTATATTTTTCGTATAAATAAGCATCTCGCAGTTGTTGCAAAGCTGTTTCTGAGAATAGGGATTTGACTACAGCTACCAAGAGGCCCCATGACAACTGTTTATCCACAGTAGTAGCGTATTTGAATTGATGTATATAAAATTGTGTCCAAAAATCAGGTGCTTTTTTGCCTTTCCAGCGTTTGTACCATCTGCCAAAGTCTTGAAGTTTCGGTAATTCTACTTCTAAAATTGGCGGAAAATCGGCATAACTGACAAACCGACTGATGCCTTTAGCGTGGAGGTAGACCATGTGGCGACAGCATTCGATCCGGTAAATCTGGTCTGTTGAGATATTGAACAGCAGTGCAACAGTTTCTTCTGTGACAAATCTTGCCAGCGGATGAAGGACTGGGGACTTGTGGATAATTTTGGAGCAGGCGAAGGTGCTGGATTTTAGCTGGAATACTGCTATCATGGTGAATAACTTAGACAGTTGATACCTGTCTACATAAGTTTTAAAGGCGATCGCCCTTAAGTTGTCTAGACCGGGGGCGATCGCTTTTTTGTATTTATTACACTATAGCATGATTAACTGTAGTTAGTCAAACATCATTCTACTTAATCGGATTGAGGATGCTAACATCAAGGAAAGTTGTTATTAATAGTTGATTATTCTTCGTGGCTAAAACTAATACTGCGATCGCGGTCAGTTCCGTGATCAAGGAAGTCATTCAAAAACAAGCGCTAGCGACCAGACTAACTCAGAAAGAAGTAGTGTATTTGGGAATGCTGGCAATTGATGCACTCGATAAGGAAAGCCGCCAAGAGTTGGCGGACAAGGTGCATCAAATGCAGATGAATGGGGAGATTTGAAGAGATAAGGGCGATCGGTCTTTTGGTGAGGTTCGGGGCGATCGCGCTTCTCAAAACTTCAAGAACTGGCGAGCTTAGCTTTTTGATTGCTTGTATGCTCTTAGGATCGCGAATTAAATAATTTACACTCTTGAAAGTGGGGAGTAGGGGTTGGGCCTAAGATCCCGCCCTTTCTGGACGGGCGGGACGCCCATCCCACAAGAACCATCACGCATTGTAAGTTATTTAATTCTCATTCCTTAGCCAATTTAAGCCGCGCTTAGCACCTAGTTTTTTCTGCATATCTTCCAGAGAACTGTTACAAAAAAATCCCCCGCTAGAAGGCGGGGGATTTTAGTTAATTACCTAGAAACCAGACTTCGGAATTACCCGAATTTCCCGGCTGTCGAGGCAATTACAAAGGCCGCGTAAGTGAGGACGTTGCCCACAGTAAAGTGAACTAAGCCAACCAAACGACCTTGGACGATCGACAAAGCAACAGGCTTGTCTTTCCAGCGAACCAAGTTAGCCAAAGGAGTGCGCTCGTGAGCCCAAACCAAAGTCTCGATCAACTCTTGCCAGTAACCTCTCCAAGAGATCAGGAACATGAAACCAGTTGCCCAAACAAGGTGTCCGAATAAGAACATCCAAGCCCAGACTGACAAGTTGTTAGTACCATACGGGTTGTAACCGTTGATCAACTGAGAAGAATACAGCCAGAGGTAATCGCGGAACCAGCCCATCAGGTAGGTAGAAGACTCATTGAACTGAGCCACATTACCTTGCCAGATGCCTAGGTGCTTCCAGTGCCAGTAGAACGTTACCCAAGCTAGGGTGTTCAACATCCAGAATACAGACAGGTACATCGCGTCCCAAGCAGAGATGTCGCAAGTACCGCCACGGCCGGGGCCGTCGCAAGGGAAAGCATAACCGAAGTCTTTTTTGTCCGGCATCAGCTTAGAACCGCGTGCATCCAGAGCGCCCTTGACCAAGATCAAGGTGGTGGTGTGCAAGCCTAGTGCGATCGCGTGGTGAACCAAGAAATCGCCAGGTCCGATCGCCAAGAACAGAGAATTAGTACCGCTGTTAATCCCGTCCAACCAGCCTGGGAGCCATACGTTGCCGTAGTTGGGCCAAGCGGTAGAAGCAATGCTGTCAGGGTTAGACAACAGCACGTCCATGCCGTAGAGAGCTTTTCCGTGAGCAGCTTGGATGAACTGTGCGAACACTGGTTCAATCAAGATTTGCTTTTCAGGAGTTCCGAAAGCAACTACAACGTCATTGTGAACGTACAAACCGAGAGTGTGGAAGCCCAAGAACAGCGACACCCAGCTCAAGTGAGAGATAATCGCTTCTTTGTGCTGCAACACGCGATCGAGCACGTTGCCTTTGTTTGCTTCAGGATCGTAGTCCCGCACCAAGAAGATAGCTCCGTGGGCGAAAGCGCCGACCATGATGAATCCAGCAATGTACTGGTGGTGGGTGTAAAGCGCAGCCTGAGTCGTGAAGTCCTTACCTATGAAAGCGTAGGGAGGCATCGCGTACATATGCTGTGCTACCAAGGAGGTAATTACGCCCAAAGCAGCGAGGTGAAATGCCAGTTGGAAGTGCAGGGAGTTGTTGTAGGTTTCATACAAGCCTTGGTGAGGCAAGTTGAACTGACCTTCACTCTTGCCGCCGACCAAACCCGCCTTAGAATCCAACATCTCTTTGATGCTGTGACCGATACCGAAGTTAGTCCGGTACATATGACCGGCAACGATAAACAGAACTGCGATCGCCAAGTGGTGGTGAGCGATGTCTGTCAGCCACAGGGATTCTGTTTGAGGGTGGAAGCCACCCAAGAAAGTCAGAATTGCGGTTCCCGCGCCTTCGGAAGTACCGAAGACATGGTTCGCTGCATCTGGATTCTCGGCGTATACGCCCCAGTTACCACTGAAGAACGGAGCCAAACCGGCCGGGTGAGGCGGGGTAGACAGGAAGTTGTCCCAACCTACGTGCTGTCCGCGAGATTCGGGGATAGCAACGTGAACCATGTGACCAGTCCAAGCCAAAGAGCTGACACCGAACAAACCAGCCAAGTGGTGGTTGAGGCGAGATTCAGCATTTTTGAACCAAGACAAGCTGGGGCGGTACTTGGGCTGGAGGTGCAACCAACCTGCGAACAGGAATACAGCCGCCAGTAGTAGCAAGAAGATAGCTCCTTGATACAGGTCGGCGTTTGTCCGAATCCCTTGGGTGAACCACCAATGGTAGACACCGGAGTAAGAGATATCCACCGGGTTAGAAGCGCCCCCTTGAGTGAAAGCTTCTACTGCAGGAGCGCCGAATTGCGGGTCCCAAATCGCGTGAGCGATCGGGCGGACGTTTAGAGGGTCTTTAATCCACTGTTCAAAGTTACCTTGCCATGCTACGTGGAACAGGCTGCCCGATGTCCACAAGAAAATGATTGCTACGTGGCCGAAGTGAGAAGCAAAAATCTTTTGGTAAAGATTTTCTTCGGTCATGCCATCGTGGCTTTCAAAGTCGTGTGCTGTGGCAATCCCGTACCAGATCCGCCGTGTGGTCGGGTCTTGGGCAAGGTCTTGGCTAAATTTTGGAAATTTCGTTGCCATAAGCCTTGATTAATCCTGAATCCTGAACAAAATTGAAGGGATTCGGTTCGGAGTTTGGATTCTCGATTTGAGATTCCTCCCAAATCGAGAATCCAAAACCTAGGGGTAGTTTACCCTACCGAAATGATTCGCGCTAGGAAAAATGCCCACGTAGTGACAATTCCTCCTAGGAGGTAGTGAGCTACACCCACAGCCCGACCCTGAATAATGCTCAGAGCGCGAGGCTGAATCGACGGAGCTACCTTGAGCTTGTTGTGAGCCCAAACAATCGACTCAATCAGTTCTTGCCAGTAGCCGCGGCCGCTGAACAGGAACATCAAGCTGAAGGCGAAGACGAAGTGTCCAGCTAGGAACATCAGACCGTAGGCCGACAGTGCCGAACCGTAGGACTGAATCACCTGAGAAGCTTGCGCCCACAGGAAGTCCCGCAGCCAGCCGTTAATCGTGATCGAACTTTGTGCGAAGTTGCCGCCGGTAATGTGAGAAATTGTGCCGTCTGACGATACTGTTCCCCACACGTCCGACTGCATTTTCCAGCTAAAGTGGAAAATCACGATCGAGATGCAGTTGTACATCCAGAACAAGCCTAGGAAAACGTGATCCCAACCAGAAACTTGGCAGGTGCCGCCACGGCCGGGGCCGTCGCAAGGGAACCGGAAGCCCAAGTTGCCTTTGTCAGGAACCAAGCGAGAACTGCGTGCAAACAACACGCCCTTCAAGAGAATCAGGACTGTAACGTGAATGGTGAAAGCGTGGATGTGGTGGATCATGAAATCCGCCGTACCCAACTCGATCGGCATCATCGCTACTTTGCCGGCGACTACTACTGCACCGCCGCCAAAAGCGTGGCTGACGATTTCCGTAGCATTAGGCGCTGTTGTGCCCGGAGCCAAAGCGTGGATGTTTTGCACCCACTGGGCAAATATCGGACGCAACTGAATCCCGGTATCCGAGAACAAATCTTGAGGACGACCGAAAGCGCGCATCGTGTCGTTGTGAACGTACAAACCGAAGCTGTGGAAGCCCAAGAATATACAAACCCAGTTCAGGTGGGAAATGATCGCATCTCTATGACGGATCACGCGATCCAACAAGTTGTTGACATTTCCAGCGGGATCGTAATCCCGAACCATGAAGATTGCTCCGTGAGCGGCTGCTCCAACAATCAGGAATCCGCCAATCCACATGTGGTGGGTGAACAGGGATAGCTGAGTCGGGTAGTCGGTCGCGATGTACGGATACGGAGGCATCGCGTACATGTGGTGGGCGACGATGATGCTCAGAGAGCCCATCAGTGCCAAGTTAATCGCCAGTTGCGCGTGCCAAGAAGTAGTCAGGATTTCGTAGAGACCTTTGTGACCTTCACCAGTGAAGGGGCCTTTGTGGTTCTCTAGGATTTCTTTCATGCTGTGGCCGATGCCCCAGTTCGTGCGGTACATATGACCAGCGACGATGAATAGCACTGCCAAAGCTAAGTGGTGGTGTGCTGTATCAGTCAGCCACAAACCGCCTGTGGTGGGGTTCAGACCGCCTTTGAAGGTCAGGAAGTCTGTATATGCGCCCCAGTTGAGGGTGAAGAAGGGGGTTAAACCTTTAGCGAAACTCGGGTAGATGTCAGCCATCAAGCCCGGTGTCAAAATCCACTCGTGCGGCAGGGGGATGTCGGCAACTGTTTTGATCAGCTTACCGCCGACTGTCAGCGGTGCACCTGCATCGATCGCGTCCATGCAAGCATTGATCGGCAGAGCAACGTGAATTTGTTGTCCTGCGAAGCCCAAGCACCCGCAGCCTAACAAAACTGCCAAGTGGTGGTTCATCATCGATTCCACGTTCTGGAACCATTCCAGTTTCGGAGCGCGGACGTGATAGTGGAACCAACCGGCAAACAGCATCAAAGCTGCCATTACCAGGGCGCCGATCGCAGTGCAATATAGCTGGTATGAGTTAGTGATGCCGTTGGCGCGCCACAGTTGGAATAGACCAGAGGTGATCTGAATCCCGTGAAAGCCGCCGCCTACATCTGCATTTAAAATTTCTTGACCAAAAATCGGCCAGACCACTTGAGCGCTGGGCTTGATGGCTGTAGGATTTGTCAGCCAAGCTTCGTAATTGGAAAATTTAGCGCCGTGGAAATATGCGCCACTCAACCATACGAAGATTACTGCCAAGTGGCCGAAGTGAGCGCTAAAGATTTTGCGCGAAACGTCTTCTAAGTCACTTGTATGACTGTCAAAGTCGTGAGCGTTAGCGTGGAGGTTCCAAATCCAAGTGGTGGTTTTTGGCCCCTTAGCTAGAGTGCGATCAAAATGACCGGGTTTTGACCACTTCTCGAAAGAAGTTGGAACCGGATTCTTATCGACTACTACCCTAGCTTTTACCTCTCGCTCTGGAGGACTAATGGTCATGAAGACTCTCCTCTCGGTAAGACAAGGAACGAGAACTGAACACTGTACCGGACACTCCCCACGCTTGATTAGGCGGGGGATTCTCGAAAAAGCCGACACTACACGGCACTTTACTCTTTGCAGAGCTAGACGCAGGTGCATCGTCTCCCCAAGCATTTTGCTTCTGTGAAGAAGCCAGTTTCCCAGTGTCGCTAACAATGTGCCTGGGTACTGCCAACTCTTCTCGCTATCTGGAGCCGCCGATCGCGTCCTTGATTCAGACTTGATACGCCTGCTCCTTTTGAGGGAGTTTTATGAATTATAAGCTTGCTAGAGAAGTATTAATCGCTTGTTAACAATACTTAAAAAAGGCTCAATTCTTGATGTAATAACGCCTTTAAATCCCACAGTCCCTCGAAAAAGTCAAGGGGTACTGCCATTAACTTTACAAAACTCAAAGATAAGGTAATTTAGGAATACTCATTTGTAGATATATAGCCTTTCTCAGTAACATGAGGTGCTCTCGCGGGCATAGGGCATAGGGCATAGGGCATAGGGCATAGGGCATAGGCCTAAGCCTAGGACTCACCCCCATACCTCACCACGCTTGAGAACCGCTATATGTTTGGCAAAAAGGCCGCGGCAATTAAGAGTCGGAGAGGATGGGTTGCCCGCTGCTGCCTCAATCCGGGTTCCTACGCGACTTGGGAATTCCAAAGCCGGCAATTCCCCCATACTAAATTCATTTTTGGGCTATAGTTCCCTATGAGAAGGCTTCTAGGAGTATGGTTGCGTGATTGGGATCAATTGGCACAGAACGGTTGCGGGCAGGCTGCTGGCATTGTTGGCAGTAGCAGTATTAATGTTGGGTTTAGCAAGTTGTGGCGCGGGCAATCCCGAATTGCCCAAACCAGGGAACAAGAGCGGCTCAGCTACAGCCCCAGTAAACAGAATCTCAGAGGTTTCTCCCCCAGAAGCCATTCAACAACTGCGTCAGGCTCTAGAAATCTACCAGCCTCACATTAGTATTTTGAATCCAAAACCTGACGAAGTGCTTCAGGATATAAATGTGTCTGTTCAGTTCCAAGTTAAGGACTTGCCCATTTTCAAAGATGCAAACTTGGGTTTGGGCCCCCATCTGCAAGTTTTATTAGACAACCAACCTTATGCAGCAGTTTACGACATCAACCAACCTTTAACGCTCTCCGACTTAGATCCCGGAACCCATACCCTGCAGGTGTTCGCCGCCCGCCCTTGGGAAGAAAGCTTTAAAAACGAAGGTGCCGTGGCTCAAACCACCTTTCACATTTTTACCAAAACAGACGACAATAATCCCGATCGAACATTGCCCCTATTAACGTACAACAGCCCCCAAGGCAGCTACGGGGCAGAGCCCATCCTGCTCGACTTTTACTTGACAAATGCCCCCCCGCACGAAGTGGCGCAAGAAAATTCCCAAGATGAAATACTCGATTGGAAAATTCGAGCCACAGTCAACGGCGAAAGCTTTGCGATCGACCAGTGGCAACCTATATATCTTAAAGGATTCAAACCAGGCAAAAACTGGGTACAGCTAGAATTAATTGACGAGCGGGGAAATATCGTCAAAAACGCCTTTAATAATACAGTCAGACTGATAAATTTCCAGCCGCTTGGCCAAGAGCCTCTTTCTAAATTAGTGCGGGGCGAACTAACAGCCGCAGAAACTCGCAGTATAGTCGATCGCACCTACCAAGCCCCCGCACCCACACCAACCCCAACCCCCGAACCGACACCGACACCTGCATTAGAAAAAACACCAGTTGTCCCACCCTCACCAGCGGTTCCAGAAACCCCTGTTACCCAACCAAGCTTACAGCCAACAGTCGCTCCCGAAATTGCTCCCATACAAGTAATAGAACCAACACCGACAGCAACCCCCCAAGTCGAAGCGCCGAAAGTTGTAGAACCAATTCAAGCAATAGAACCGACACCGACAGCAACCCCCCAACTCGAAGCGCCGAAAATTGTAGAACCAGTTCAAGTAATAGAACCGACACCGACAGCAACTCCACAGTTAGAAACCCCGAAAGTTGTTGCACCAGTTAAAATAATAGAACCGACCCCAACAGCATCTCCCCAAACAAAAAAACAGGAATATAAAGGATACTACAATCGTTTCCGCAACTTCTTGCGTGAAGAACAGCAACCTGCTAATCCTTCAGAGCCACCAACCCTGCCAGAAATAACAGGAAAAGCTCCAGTACCAAAAGTAGTTGCTCCCGCGATACCAGAACAATCTCCCAATCTTGTACCGCCAACGCCACCAGTTGCCGCTGAAACTCCTAACCAGCCAACCAGCGAATTAGCCCCTCCCGAAACAACAGTTTCCCAACCAGAAAATCAGCCAAAATCCGAACAAAAAGTCGAATTTGCCACCTAACAAAAACTTTCTGGGCTTCGTGGCATGGGCGTCTCGCCCGTGCTCCAGTCGAATTTGCCACCTAACAAAATCTTTCTGGGATTCGTGGCATGGGCGTCTCGCCCGTGCTCCAGTCGAATTTGCCACCTAACAAAAACTTTCTGGGCTTCGTGGCATGGGCGTCCCGCCCGTGATCCATCTGCGGTCAAAAATCAAAAATTAGGACACTAAAAAATGACCTACCTCGAAACAGCCGCCAAATTCTACAGCGATGTTGCCGAAACACCCCAAATCGGACTTTGCTGCGTCCAAAGCAGTCCATTGCAATTGCCAGGATTAAAAATTCCCGAACAAATGCAAGAAATGAATTACGGCTGCGGCACAACCGTTCACGCCGCCGAACTCGTCGGCAATCCCTTCGTGCTTTATGTAGGCGTCGGCGGCGGCTTGGAAGCACTACAATTTGCATATTTCTCTAGACACAAAGGATCGGTTATTGCCGTCGATCCGGTTCCAGCAATGCGAGAGGCGGCTGCACGAAACTTGCAAATTGCTGCCCACGAAAATGATTGGTTCGATCCGAGTTTTGTAGAAATTTGTGAAGGCGATGCTTTTGCATTGCCGGTGCCGGATGCTTCTGTAGATGTTGTCGCCCAAAACTGCTTGTTTAATATCTTTGAACCAGCGGATTTAGCTAAAGCATTAAAAGAGACTTATCGGGTGTTAAAACCGGGTGGCAGATTGTTGATGAGCGATCCGATCGCAACTCGCCCCATTCCCCAGCATTTGAAGGAAGACCAACGCTTGCGGGCCTTGTGTTTGTCCGGCGCTTTGACATACGAAGAATACGTTCAACACCTTGTAGACGTTGGTTTTGGGCAAGTCGAAGTGCGGGCGCGCCGTCCTTACCGATTGCTCGACAAACACAATTATCAATTGGATGCGGATTTGCTGTTAGAAAGCCTGGATTCGGTGTCTTTCAAAGTGGATGTACCGGATGACGGAGCTTGCATTTTCACTGGCAAGACGGCGATTTATACGGGTTCTGAAGAGCTGTTTGATGACGGGGCGGGTCACGTTTTGCAGCGGGGAGTTCCGGCGGCTGTCTGCGATAAAACTGCTGGGAAGTTGGGGGGATTGATGCCCGATAAGGTGTTAATTACTGATTCGACTTGGCATTATAACGGCGGCGGTTGCTGTTAGATTTATTTCGGAATCGGGAGGTAGCGTTCACCGCAGAGATAGCTACCTCTTTAAACTCTTGCTGCTGATAGTTATCTCTGGACTGTGCCTCATAAAAATTATCATAGGAGTTATTGGATGAGTATTTTAGATATTTTAAAGAAGGAGAGCTTCTCGGTGAGTATGAAAAATATTTGTTGCGAAGGACATCAAGAGCGTGAAATTCTCAATCTCATCCTTTCATTCCTAGATAGTATGATTGACGAGCGAGGATTTGATGCAGTCCTTTATGAAATGTTGCAGAAGATTACTCTAAAAATAGGGGAATTGTTGAATGCAGATAGAGCCACAATTTTTATATTCGATGAACAGCCGAATGAACTCTGGGCAATGGTAGCAAAAGATGAAAATGGCAAAAGCCTAGAGATCCGAGTTCCCGCCCATGTGGGCATTGCGGGAGAAGTAGCCACGGAGAAAAAAGTGGTAAATATTCCCTATGATTTCTATGATGACCCACGTTCTGTAAACGCCAAAAAAGTTGACGACATAACAGGATATCGCACCTCTACAATGCTGGCTATGCCTTTGTTAAATGAAGAAACAGGCAAGTTAATCGCAGTAGTTCAACTCATTAATAAACTCAAGCCGAACCACCAAGATTATGGTACTTTAGACGAACAAATTGACAAGGTAGGGTTTACTCAAGCAGACGAACAAGTTTTTCGAGAATTTGCCCCGTCGATTCGCCTAATTCTAGAGTCAGTCCAATCTTTGTACGCCGCAAGTCAAAGACAACGGGCCGCGACAGGGCTGATGAACGCCATCAACGCTCTTTGTCAGAGCAGTCTAGACTTAGATGATACCGTGAAGCGGGTGATGGATGGGGCCCAAGAACTGATGAATGCCGATCGCAGTACCTTGTGGCTGATCGACGAAGATAAAGACGAACTCTGGACGAAAATCCCGATCGGCAGCGACCTTAAAGAAATTCGCATACCCAGAACAGCCGGTTTTGCAGGTATGGTGGCTCAATCGGGGGAACCCCTGCTGATACCCTTTGATGTGTACGACGACCCCCGCGCCGCCATGTGTAAAGAAATCGACAAAAAAACTGGCTACCGTACTTGCAGTATGCTGTGTATGCCAGTGTTTAACTCAGACCACAAATTGATTGGCGTCACCCTATTAGTTAATAAAAAACGAAAAGGAGAATACCCCCCCTACACCCCGGAAGATTGGCCGCAGGTCCCCGGACGGTGGAAAGCGAGTTTCAATCGCAACGACCTGGAATTTATGAAAGCGTTTAACATCCAAGCAGGAGTCGCCCTGCAAAACGCTATCTTGTTTTCCAAGGTCAAACAAGAAGAAATAAGACATAAAGATATAGTGCGATCGCTCCCTAACGGCGTCATCTCGACAGATGAAAAAGGTAACATTATTACCGCTAACGATCGGGCTAAACAAGTGCTAGGTGCTAGCGAGGGAGAAGTCGTAGAGGGTGTATTTTTGGGTGATTTAATTCAAATCGAGAATGAGAATTTTAGTCAATGGTTAAATGCTGCTTTGTCACCGGAAGGCGATCGAGATAGAGAGCAATATTACCCCAATCTGGTTCTATTGCCATTGCAAGGAGAACCCCAGAATATCAATCTGTGGCTTAACTCGATCGCAAGTGCGATCGAGCAGAATAAAATTAACGGTGTATTGGTTATTTTGGAAAATAACAGCAGGGAAAACCAAGGATAAAATTTGGGAGAAGCAAGAAGACTATATTGTTGGTGAACCCGCCTTGGAAGCCATATATTAATTAGCTTGGTATTTTCGGACATAACCTAACTATTCCTACTTACCAAGCTATAAGCTGAACTTGAGGCGCGACTGATTCCATACAATACCGCCTGATTAGCGCTTGGGCCTCTTCCCTGTCTTCTCCTGTGAATAAATTTAAAACTACTTCTTTATCTGGAGACGAGAGATATAACAAACCACACTCTTTTACCCGCGAATAAATTAAGGGAACTTTGGCAAAATCAAGTAAAGTAGCTTTTTTGCGATCGCGCTCTCTCGCTTCTGGGCTATCGTGGTATTGAGACTGAAACTCTACTACTAGGCAAGGATTGTAGTTCAAGTCTGTGATTAGAGCATCCACAGCACTGGGGCTAAATAAAAACTTTTTGAGTTCCCAGTCAAGGTTGCTGACTTGTTCGCAAATTTGGGACAAGCTAACCTGTGTATGGATTTTATAGTTTTTGTCTACACAGGTATGAAGAAACTCAAGCATTCTTTCTTCGTAAGAGTTGACAAGTCTTTTGGCTTTTACAGACATTAGTTTTGCTCCAGTATCAAGTTAATGATTTGTAGTTCTATGAGAAACCCCAGGTTCCTCATCTGCTTCATCAAAATCCTAAAAGTTAGTTTCCAAAGTCCGACTAATTTCGCTGTGTTTTGCTGCTAACTACAGCCGCTTCATAATCTAATATAATTTTTACAAAATAACCCAAAAACTCTTCTAAAATAGAACTATAACTAATACATACTTGGAATGTGTAAGGAAAAAGTTTATCTTGACTGAGAACCAGATAGCTCTCGGGGTCGCTCAAAGTATTGGGGTTAAATTCATCTAAAATTCTGCTGGGTAACACAGTTCCATATCCATATCCATCTTCATCTATTAACTTATTCAAATAAAAATCGCCTACTATTTCACCTTCCTCGAAAAGAGACCAATAGTTAGGGTGAAGTGACTCTAAAAATAAACTTTTCTTGCTTGGTAATACCCAAAAAATTCCTTTTATAATGTAACCTACGGTTAGTTCCTCTTCGATATATGTGTGAGACTTCAGTTGCAAAAGATATGGTTCTAAAACTTCTTCAGGAATAGAAATACATAAACCCTCTTTCCGCTGACCTAAAATAAGTTGATAACGTTTATCTCCTTTTCCAGGATTCTTAAGTCTGTATCCTACATATTGAGATGTTCGTTTCTCCTCAAACTTTTCGTAGAAACCAAGTTGCTTCAGCAAACGGGTAGCTAGCGATATCAAATCCTCTCCGCCTTCAATGACCTCAATTTTGGTTGAAATCAGGCGAGGGACTCCATTTTCTACCTCAAAGCGCTGGATGAGATCGTAGATGATCTTTGACATTGACCACTTCCTAAAAATCTTGGCTAAGGTTCCTAGAAATAGATTAAACCTGCCAGCCCAAGATGTCAAGTATCTTGGCTAAGATTCCTGGATTTGTCTAAACGATGGATTCCTTAAGTATTTATACGCAATAACGACGGTTGGGCATCTTCCCTCCCTTCTCCTTCTCAGCGCCTTCTGCACCCTCGGCGGTTTCCTTAACCTCCCTTTTTCCCCATGCCGCGAAACTTCCCGCTAAATTAAAGAAGTAAAAAAATTATTCACATCCTACCCAGGAGATGCCATGCCTCGCGTCAGAGCACCAGAATTCCCCGGAAACTACCCCTGGTTAAACACCGAAAAACCTTTATCCATTGAATCCTTAAAAGGGCGCGTCGTCCTCCTCGACTTCTGGACGTACTGCTGCATCAACTGCTTGCACGTCCTGCCCGACTTAAAATACCTCGAACAAAAATATAAAGATTCCCTCACGGTTATCGGCGTTCACTCGGCCAAATTTGAAAACGAAAAAGAAGTAGAAAACATCCGCCAAGCTATCCTCCGCTACGATATCGAACATCCTGTAATCGTTGACAGCGGCATGAAAGTTTGGCAAAGCTACGCGGTTCGCGCTTGGCCGACTTTAATGGTGATAGATCCTGAAAGTTATGTCGTCGGCTTTGTTTCCGGCGAAGGCAATAGAGAAGCACTTGACGAGTTAGTTGGCAAGTTAATTGCTGAATACAAAGATAAAAATGCGCTCAACTTTAAAGAACTCCGTTTTAGCTTAGAAAAACAGCGCAAACCAGTATCAACACCGCTGGCTTTTCCCGGTAAAGTGCTGGCATTTGCGATCGCTGCAACGGAGGCAAAACAGCTTCACCAACAGGGCGCGCTTTTGGGCGAAATGAGTCAGGAAAATGAATCTGTAGATGAAACTGTATTGCCCGGACCGGCTAATTCAGTCATACAAAACTTAGTGGGTTCTTGCTTATTTATTGCCGATTCCGGCCACAATAGGATTGTTGTCAGCACCCTCGAAGGTGAGGTGCTGCACGTTATCGGTAGCGGTAAACCGGGTTTAACTGATGGGAACTTTGAAGAGGCTGAGTTTTATGCACCTCAAGGTATGGCTTTTGATGCAGAAAGTCAAATTCTATATGTTGCTGATACGGAAAATCATGCTCTCAGAAAGATTGATTTTACGACTCAACGGGTAGAAACTGTTGCTGGTACCGGCGAACAAAGTCACGAAATTTCACCCCGCAGCGGCAAGGGTTTAGAAACGCAATTGAATTCGCCTTGGGATTTAGAAAGAGTTGGAAATAGACTTTTTATTGCAATGGCGGGTTCCCACCAAATTTGGGAAATGCAGTTAGACACTGGCACGATCGGCACTTATGCAGGTATTGGCCGAGAATCCTGTGTTGACGGAAGTCTTGCAGAATCTGCTTTTTCTCAGCCCAGCGGCTTGTCTACGGATCGATCGGAGTTGTTTGTTGCTGACAGCGAAATTAGTTCGATTCGCGCTGTGGGTATTGATGAAGACCCGAAGGTGCGTACAGTCTGCGGTAGCGGTGAATTGTTTGGTTTTGGAGATAAAGATGGTCGCGCTGAGGAGGTAAGGTTACAGCACTGTTTAGGTGTTGAATACGCTCAAAATTACCTCTGGGTTGCTGATACTTACAATCACAAAATTAAGCGGATCGACCACCGGGGCGGTACGTGCAGAACAATGATTGGAGATGGTACAGCAGGTTTGGTTGATGCTAAAGGTCTCAAGGCTCGATTTTTTGAACCTTCAGGGTTGAGTGCGATCGGGCCTCATTTGTTTGTTGCTGATACGAACAATCATGTAATCCGAAGAGTTGAGTTGGATACGCTGGAAGTCACAACTTTGGATTTCCCCAGTTTGTGCGCCCCGGATGTTTGTCTTCCTGATTAAGTCGATCGACCTTTTTTACTTCAGGCACGGTTCTCAATTCTCGTGATTGCCAGAAATATTGTGGTAAAGTAGGGTGCTCTTCGGCGCACCTTACCACAATTTTCAAGCCAAGTAAGTTAACCTAACAGCCATGGACGCAAAAACCAGGTTTCTTCAGGTAATTTGGTCATATACGCTCGATGGCCACAACGAGAAACCGGGTTTTTTTGGTCTCGTGCGTCCAGGACGGCCTAAATCGCATGGCGACCCAGAAAGCGGGTTTTTCACCGAATCTGCGGTCTACAACAGGTCTTTTCGTAAAAAAACCCGGTTTCTAAACAATCGTGCATAAGTCTTATGCTGTTAATTCAATGGTGAGTTAACCGGCGATCGCCCAATACGGTTCAGATAAGACTGATCCCCCCTAGCCAAGAGGGCGGGCACGGGGGCACCGCCCCTACGAAGGGGGGGACAAGAAGTTGCTCTTGCGTCCCCCTTCTTAAGGGGGATGCGAGGGGGATCTCCGGGGAATTAACAGTGTTAACTGAACTGTATTGCGCGATCGCCCGTATTAAATAATCGCAAAAATCCTCGCCCCAATCTAAAATTCCGCATAGCTCAGCAGCCGCACTATTTTTTCATCATCGTTCAATTCCCCGACAATTCGTCGCACGGGTTTCGGCCAGATTTTAATCAAAGTAGGAGTTGCTGAAATCTGATCTGCCTCAGCTTGGTCTGGATGTTTCAAAACATCAATTACTTTTAAAGTGTAGGGACGATCGAGGCATTGCTCTAAGAACTGATGTAAAGTTTCGAGGGTGCGTTCGGTGCTGGGGTTGCTGCCGGAAACAAACAGACGCAAAACGTACCCTTGAGTTTGTGGCGGTGGGGTGAGTGCTGTTGGTTTGGGAAGCCGAGTCTGCTGCGATTGCGGAAAGCCCAAGGGAGTTACTATCGAACTGCTCCAGTCCGATCGAGCTTCGGCGCTGGCATACTGTACAACTAAGTCGTGATTTTCCCAAAGTTCGGGGAATTGTTCGTGATAAGTAGCAATCGCCATCGGTTCGCACATTTCTTCGCTGCGGGGATGCCACACTAAGTCGCCAGTCCCAAAAATGGCGTTCAGCAGCGTTTGATGTCGCAGCACGGGGGGGTAAGCCTCGGCAGCAACCCGCACCTGCCGATCGCCTGGATCGAGCCAGGAGTCAACGGTTGCCGTGTAGCAAGGTATCAGAAAATGTGGCGGTTCCGACAAACCGAGAATCTCCTGTAGAGCTACGCACAACTGCAAGTGCCACCGAGTTTGCTTGCGGGGGTCTATGCAATAGATTAAGTCTCCCCCTGGTGTAAACAGCGCAATGCCTTTGAAAATTTCTGGCAAAATCGGGCGATCGACTTTCAATTCAGTACACCAATAAAAGTTAACAGTTAACAGTTAACTTTTAACTGCTAACTGTTAACACTCGACCTTTAGACTCGACCTCGGAGCATCTGAGCCATTTCGTTCGGGAACGGCGAGTTCTCTACACAAAGTTCTTCAGTAATCCGACCTTCTTGATAAAGGCCGTAGAGCGACTTATTCATCGTCGTCATGCCTTCATAAGTATCTTTGATCATGATTTGATTAATTTCCTCATTCTGGCCCTTCAGAATGTATTCCTTAACCACGTCGGTATTGATCATAACGTCGTGGAAAGCAGCCCGCTTTCCGTCTGTGGTTTTGCACAGCAGTTGAGCAATAATCGCCACTAGGGATTCGGAAATTGAGACCCGTATGGCATCCTGTTCTTCCGCCCCGAACATATCAAGAATCCGGTTCAGGGTCTTAACCGCACTGTTCGTGTGCAGGGTTCCTGCAACTAAGTGACCGGTTTGAGAGGCTTTGAGGGCGATTTCCACCGTCTCTCTGTCCCGAATTTCTCCTACTAGCAGCATATCCGGGTCTTGTCGCAGAGCGCCTTTGAGAGCGCTCATAAACTTGAGGGTGTGCCTGCCGACTTCCCGGTGCTTGATCAAGGATTTTTTGCTTTCGTGTACGAATTCTACCGGGTCTTCGATCGTGATGATATTGTAGGCTTTATTCTTATTGATGTAGTCGATCATCGCGGCCAACGTGGTAGACTTACCCGAACCTGTCGGGCCTGTCACCAAAATCAGCCCTTTGTGGTAGCCACATATTTTCCTAAATACCTCCGGCAGTTTCAATTCCTCCATTGTCAAGATTTTGGCAGGAATTAGTCGCAGTACCATCGCCGGGCCGGCCAAGGAGTCCATGCAACTGATCCGAATGCGGACGAACCCGAAGTCGAAAGCGCCGTCAAAGTCTAGGGTTTTTTGGAAAATTTCAATTTCTTCATCGCTCATGCACTCGCGCAACCAGCCAAAAAACGTATCTAAATCCGTCGGTGGATAGCCGATGTCGGCAATCTCGCCCCGCGTGCGGAAGCGGGGAACTTCGTTTACTCCGAGGTGAAGGTCGGATACTCCTTCTTCTTTGGCTCGGATTACTAGCTCTTTCAAAGTCGGAGATCCGCCGCTGCTAGAGATCGGGCCTTTAGGTGTGGCGAAGGATTGCGAGGCTGGTGCTGGTGCTGGTGGCGCTGCTGGTGCTGGTGCCGGTGCTGGTGCGGGCGGCGGTGCTGGTGGCATTCCTGCTGCTCTGGGGGGCATCCCTGGAGCTGGAGGGCGGGGCATTCCGGGCGGTGGGGGGGCTCCGGGTACGGGCGGGCGAGGAGCGGGCGGATGCTGTTGTGTCATATGCGCTACCTTAAGTTGGTGAGAAGGCTGACTCGAACAGATGATTTGTGGAAGTTGGACAATGCCGATCGCCATTGTGCGCGTCTTGCACAAAAGCTTAACTGTTGTTCTCAGTCTATCCTAAGAGGGGGTCATAATGCTGCACTACTAAGGAAATATTCTGCCAATTGGAGGATGCGATCGCTCTGGCCCTAGGAGCAAATAGGGATTTTCTACTTTGTGGGAGAATTTTTGTTAAGGAAAAGAGTTGTCCGCAGCCACGCAGTATAAATTGATACTTTATCCAAATATTAAGGACTTAAACGGATGAATTCTGTCGATCGGGCTTTTACTCCAGCTCTGGAGTTGGCGGAGTCGATCCGCACCCTGGAAGTGTCGCCTTTAGAAATTGTCAATCTGTACTTGGAACGCATTGAGCGATTAAACCCTGAGCTGGGCAGTTATTTTACTGTAACGGCCGAGCGGGCGATCGCCCTAGCTAAATCTCAAACGGAAAAACTAGCTGGGTTAAACAAGCCACAGGAATTGCCACCTTTTTTCGGAGTGCCGATCGCCATTAAAGACTTGACACCCGTTACCGGCGTTCCGTGTACATACGGCACTCAGGCTTTGCTGGGTAACATCTCTGCCTACGACGAGTCAGTAGTATGGCGGATCAAAGCAGCAGGATTTAACATTCTGGGGAAAACAGCAACCTCTCAAATTGGCTCATTACCTTACACCGAACCAGAAGGTTTCCCACCGGCGCGCAATCCCTGGAATTTAGACTATACACCCGGAGGTTCCAGCGGTGGCTCAGCGGCGGCTGTAGCAGCGGGTTTGTGTGCGATCGCCCAAGGTTCAGACGGCGGCGGTTCGATTCGAGGCCCAGCTTCCTGCTGCGGTTTAGTGGGCATTAAACCGTCGCGGGGGCGAGTTTCCTGGGCCCCTGTCGGAGATTACCTCAGCGGCATTTCGGCCAACGGCCCACTGGCGCGCACTGTAGCTGACGCCGCCGCACTTTTGGACGTGATGTCAGGCTACACAACAGGCGATCCGTACTGGCTACCAGATTCAAATCCGACTTTTCTAGAGGCTTCCCGTCAACAGCAGGGCAAACTGCGAATTGCGTTTTCTACGACTATTTCCCCTGTGGGCGAGGCTGCGCCTATCTGTCAGCAAGCGGTACTCGAAACAGTAAAATTATTGACAGATTTGGGTCATGATGTCGAACCTGGATGCCCGGATTTTACGGGTTTAATCGAACCGTTTATCGCAATTTGGCAGTCGGGGGCGGCGGCAAGTGGCATTCCAGGCCCTGCTTTGGAACCGATGAATCGCTGGCTGTTAGAAAGAACTATTTCGGCTGGGGAATATTTGCGGGCGGTGAATCAAATGCAGGTGATTTCACGGCGGATTGTGGGATTCTTTGAAAAATTTGATGTGTTAGTTTTGCCGACTTATATGCACTCGCCAATCCGGGTTGGGGAGTGGGCGGATTTGAGTTTTGAAGAAACTTTGCAGCGCATTATTAATTGGGTTGCTCCTTGTCCACCGTTTAATGCTAGCGGTTTGCCTGCGATCGCACTTCCTGCTATTTTAGATAACAACGGTTTGCCCGTCGGGATTCAAATTATCGGGCGGCCGGCGGCGGAAGCAACTTTAATTGCTTTAGCGGCGCAGATGGAAGCGGCGAAACCTTTCCCGGTTTTAGATTTTAAATAGGGAAGAGCAAGGGATAAAAGCACGTCTCTCTTTTTTAGGAGTATGCCACATCAGGATCTGTGTGCGGGGAACTAGAAATCTGGTTTTTCGCATAAATTTCTATTGACTGTTTGACATTTGAACAATCTGTTTGACATTTGAACAATATTGATGCAACGGCAAACGATAGGATTGAGAAAGGGGACAAATTTCAGGTTTAATTTGGGTAAAAAAATATAAAAAACTTCTTAAGGTACTTGACGTGTTTGGAAAAGAGGGTATAATCCTTTCAAATTAATTCCCGATGGCGGGTGTATCTAAAAAAATAGCTTATGTTTAACACAGCAGGACGGTTTCCAGAAAATCCGATTCCGGGAAATGTTGCGGGTGTTTCAGCGGAAATACTAGACTTATTTGGCAGTAAGTTCGATCGCTTAAATCAGATCCGGACAATTGCCGTAGGCGATACCAATATTTTATTTGATACCAGCTACGCTTTGACTGAAAAACGAGATTGGGCTGCTGCTGCTGCTGGTAGTGCGATCCTCTACGAGGGCTTCGCTAACGACCTTTTTGAGCAATTAACCGACTTCGAGATCCCATCGTCAGGAGGCGACAATCTTAAATTTGATAGTAGTCTCAAATCCCCGACCGCTACCTCCACTCAAGGTGAGATAGACGAACTGACAGGGATGGCTTTACCTGTTGGTGAACTCTCCCTATCCCAAACTTCTTCCCTATTTCCTGATGAAAACTGGGCTTTCAATTTTAAAGATTACACCATCGAGCACCAAGGTTTAAACACCCTCAACCTTAAAGTTGGTTACGGGTTAAAACCGGGAATTACCCCGAACGAATATCCAGATTTTGTTCCCATTTACCAAAGTATTGATAATTTCCTAGTTAACTACCCGAACGAAACAGATTTTTGGGAAATTGTTAACAAAAATTTGACGGAAAAGGTGCTTAATGAAAATCCGGTACTGACAGATGTTACGATTCAACTGGAAGTTTTGCCAACGGAGAGATTGCCCTACGAGCGCGCCAGTACAGTTTTCCGCAGTCAATCGGGCAAAATCGCAGAAGATTGGAATTTTTCAGTCAAAGACTACGCAATCAATCACCAAGGATTGAACAAGCTCAATCTCGATATAGATTACCAGTACAAGCCGGAAATCGCTCCCAATGAATATCCCGATTTTGTGCCAATCTACAAGAGCATTGATAACTTTTTAACCACATATCCGAACGAAACTGATTTTTGGGAAGTTGTCAATAAAAACTTGACTCAAAATATCCTCAACGAAAATCCTGCATTGGCGGCAATTAAGATAGATTTCAACGTTCTGCCAAGCCAAACCTTGCCCTACAACCGCACCAGCAAAGTTACTCGCACTCAACCCAGCAATCCTCAAGGAACTTTCCTAGTTGGCAATAGCCGGGGAAATAATGTACTTCGGTTTGACGGCAATACCGGCAATTTTCTAGGCGAATTTGTTTCACCGGGAAGCGGCGGTTTGTCCAATCCAGATACGATCGTTTTTGGACCCGATGGCAATGGCGATGATAAGTCGGACATTTACGTTAGTAGCGGCGAAAAGCCCGGAAATTCGGGAGAACCGACAGCATCTGCGGTATTGCGGTATGACGGAATTACTGGCGCATTTATTGACAAGTTTGTCGGCGATAATCCGAACACGGCGGCCGATGAAACTGGGGGATTGTTTCGCCCTTACGGTTTAGCTTTTGGCCCTGACGGTAATTTTTATGTCAGCAGTTTTTTGAGTGACCAAATTCTCCGATATAACGGCAAAACAGGACAGTTTATTGATGTATTTGCTTCGGGAAATCAGCAAGCGGGAGGATTGAATGGCCCGAACGGTTTACTGTTTGCTCCTGACGGCAATTTGTATGTGACAACGCAGGGGAGTGTTGCTCGGAATGGTCAACCAGATTATAGCGCCGGTTTCCCCAGTCAGGTGCTGCGTTACAACCCGCAAACCCGGCAGTCAAGTATCTTTGCTTCGCCCGATCCTTCGCCTCGGAGTCAGGGATTTGCAAGTCTTTTGGGAATGGCAATCGGGCCCGGTGACGGCGACCTTTATGTCAGCGATTTTGCTAACGATATCAGGCGCTACAATTTAAGAAGTGGGGAATTGGTCAAGGTTTTATCTACCAATTATACTGACACTTCCCCCAGTAGCAATTATGTAGGTAGTTTGGCTTTTTCGCCGATCGGCAATTTGTTTGCAGTTGGCTTTGACAACCGCGCCAATGCTAACAGTGCCGGCGCTGTTTTGCGGTATAATGGCAAGACTGACGAGCCGCTGCCACTATCGGGAAATTCTGGATCGAGTAACAGTTCTATTTTTGTCCCTCCCGACAGCAAGCTACAGCGTCCAATAGGAATTGCTTTCTTTCCGTCCGACGCTCAACTGACGCAGAAATGGAATTTTACATTGGCCAATTACCCCATTAATCATCAAGGGTTAAACAACCTGAATATTGATGTAAATTATAAGTACAAAGACGGGATTCAAAATTATGAGTATCCTGATTTTGTGCCTATTTACAAGAGCATTGACAATCTTTTAGTTAACTACCCGAACGAAACAGATTTTTGGGAAATTGTCAACAAAAATCTGACCGAAAAAGTGCTTGCTGACAATCCGGCACTTTCGTCGGTGACGGTTAATTTGGATGTTTTACCGACGAACCGATTGCCTTACGATCGCAGCAGTACCGTTACTCGCACTCAAGATGGTAAATTAGGCGAAGCATGGGATTTCAAGATTCCTAATTACTCGATCGATCACCAGGGTTTGAATAACCTCAATATTGATGTCAAATATCAGTACAAACCAGGAATTACCCAGGATGAGTATCCCGACTTTGTGCCGATTTACCAAAGCATCGACAGTTTCTTGACTAATTATCCCAATGAAACGGATTTCTGGGAAATTCTTAATAAGAGTTTGACGCAAAAGCTGCTAGCCGAAAATCCGGCTTTGGATTCGTTGCAAATTAATCTGGATGTTTTGCCGACAAACAGATTGCCTTACGAGCGAGCTAGTATTGTGTCGATCGCTTAGCCTATCATTTAAAATTAGATGGAAAAATCTTGACAAGAAATACATACTTAGCTACCGTAAGGGTACGGTTAAGTACGTTGCGTAGAAACCATGTTTTTTCGCGTCCAAGACTAACCCATTTAAATTGTCTGTTGTGGTGAAAAACCCGGTTTTTTTAAGAAACCGGGTTTCTGAATTAGGAGCGAGTTTGCCAAAGTCCATCTTGGGATATATGTCTGTGTCCCCCTGCATTTGATACCTAAATAGTTGTGGACGCAAATAGGATAAAAAACCAGGTTTCGGCGTTAAAGTCGGGAGCATCTCAGTTTTGCAAAAAGCATTTTTTTTATTATAGTGCGAGCGTCCCCGCTCGCGTATTCTACAAATCGCGAGCGGGGAAGCTCGCACTATAAATGCAAAACTGAGATGCTCCCTTAAAGTCGATCGCTCACAACCTGTTATGTTGATTCTTAACCGGGTTTTTGTGCCTTCAGCAAAAAATATAGTTTTTTTTATCGGAGTTCGTGATTCACCCAATTTCTAGTCATCAAACCCATATTTTCCCAATAAACCGACTTACTCGCGCCCAGTCTTACTTATTAAAAATTACCCGGTCGATTATTGATAATACCTCTTTAGATTGATAGACATTTTGATTATTTCCTTTTAAATATGGTAGCAGTTCGCTGCCAATATTTAGGGTGAAATTCATGTTAACTTCCGGGCCGATTACCGCTCCCGTTCCCGTTTTTCTAGTTCTTTTAGCAATCATGCTACTCGCGCCGCTGTTATTTGAGCGCTTGCGACTACCGGGAATAGTCGGTTTAATTATTGCTGGCGTAATCGTCGGGCCCAACGGTCTCAATTTGCTGCAACGGGACGCTACTATTGTTTTGTTAGGTACTGTAGGATTGCTGTTTTTGATGTTCCTAGCGGGACTGGAAACTAGCCTCGATGACCTCAAACTCAATGCAGACAAAGCTGTCATATTTGGGTTGGCTACTTTTTCGCTACCGATGATATTGGGGACAGCAGCCATGCTGCTGTTGGGATATAGCTGGCTGGCTGCAATTTTAGTCGCTTCTTGTTTCGCTACGCACACGCTTTTAGCACTGCCAATTCTCACAAAATTGGGATTGATGCGAACTCAGACTATTACTACGACTTTGGGCGGGACTTTAATTACGAATGTGTTGGGGCTGTTGGTGCTGGCAATTGTTGTTAAAGCTTTCAAAGGAAATCTCACTCTCGAATTTTGGCTGTTTCTAATTCCATCTCTTGCTATCTACACTTTTGGTACTTTGTGGGGAGTTCCCAAAATCGGTCGCTGGTTCTTTAAGAAATTTGGGCACGACGAAAATGCAGAATTTATATTTGTATTGGCAACCCTCTTTCTAGTTTCTTACGCAGCAGAACTAATTGAAATTGAGGCAATTATTGGTGCATTTTTATCGGGAATTGCAATTACTCAAATTATTCCCAAAATGAGTCCCCTGATGAATCGGATTGAGTTTATTGGGAATACGCTTTTTGTGCCGTTTTTTCTGATTTCTGTGGGGATGTTAATTGACCCGCTAATTTTGGTGAAGCAGCCGCAGTCTTTGTTGGTGGCGGCGGTGATGATTTTAGCAGAGGCAGTGAGCAAGTTTTTGGCAGCTTGGATACCGGGGAAAATATTTGGTTTTGGGTTTCCCAACATTATGGTAATGTTCGGCCTTTCTGGTGCTCAAGCTGCTTCTACTTTGGCTGCGATTACTGTTGCTTTTGACATTAAATTGGTCGATCGCGTAACGGTGAACGGCATCATTGCCATGATTTTAGTAACTTGTGTCGCTTCTCCTTGGATTGTATCTCGGTGGGGCCAACAAATGCAGCAGCCCGAGTCGAGTTTGTCGGCGGTTAGTTCGGGAAAGAATTCATGGGGAGATCGAGTTTTAGTGCCTGTTGCTAATCCGAATACGGAAGATAATTTGCTGCGTTTGGCTTTGATATTAGCAAAAAGATATCAGGGAACTTTGCTGCCGCTGCATATTTTGTCCGATCGCGGGGAAGCAATTTCGCCCGCAGATAAAATGCAGCAAACTCAACTTTTGACGGCGGCGCAAACTGTTGCCCATGCTGCTGCTTGTGCGGTTGAACCGATCGCGAGGATAGATGATGCGATCGATCGTGGAATCCTACGGAGTGCAACCGAACGCGAGGCTAGTTTAATAGTTTGCGGTTGGAAGGGATTTTCCACAACTCGCGACAATTTTTTCGGCAGCATCATTGACACAGTGATCAGGCGATCGCCCGTACCCGTACTGATTGCTCGATTTCCCGATCCTCTCCAGAATACAGCCAGAATTATTTTGGCGGTAACTGACAGCGAGTTGACTCGGTTTGGATTTCAGGAAACCGTGGATATTGCTAAGAGTTTGGCCGAGGAACTTAAGGCGAGTTTGCAAGTGTTGTTGGTGGCGACAAAACGGGAACAAAGCAACCAAAGTGCGGCGGAGGTGGAAATTCTCTCTGAGATACCAGTAAATCGGGTGCGGGGAAATTTTATCAAGCTAGTTTCGCAGAATTTGTTAGAACACGATTTGCTGATTTTAACAACAATTTCTCAGCAACAGAATATGTGGGACAAACCAGGAACTCTCAAAGAACCGGAAGCGCTAGCCCGGGTTCACGCAGATATTTCGATGCTTGTTGTTTATTTTCCTGTATCTTGAGGAATATATTAACCGCAGATGATGTTATGAATCTGCATTGATCTGCTGTTAAGATTTAATCCTAATCCATCCGATGCAACCGTCCATGAGATAACTAACTCCCGAAGTTTGTACTTTTCGGGCTGCACGTTAATATCAAATCCGTGGGTACCGACACTATTTATTTCTCTCTTCTCTTCCTGGGCGCCCTCTGCGCCCTCTGCGGTTTAATCATTCAAAAACAACCCGCCTAAAGCCCGGACGATCGTACCCACTTTGGCAAATTAATTTCGATCGCACCCCGATGGAGGCAATTTCTCGGCATCTAGGACAATTTCTCGGCATGGGGGAGAATTTTGAGAATATGGTGATATAGCTGGTAAAAGTATAGTCATCTATTACATGACATGGGAGGCCTTCGGCCCCTCCCCCTTCACTTTTACTTTGAGCGGATTGACCCGCCTCGGCTGAGCTACGCAGCTCCCTATCCCATTGCTCAATGCTTTTGGGAGTGCTTTTGCCACGATCGTGTAATACCCATTCACGGAGCGCATTAATTAACAAACCATCTGCGGTTTTGTACAAACCTCTGTGGATGTGTTTGCCAATCGGCTAGCTGGATGAGTGATAGGTGTGGCTCGTAAATTCATGCCGCGTTGAAAGCGGTTGCTTGGGCAGTCCAAATCCTTCTGATCAGTCAGCATATACTACTCCTGACTATCTTTGACGAGAAACTTAATGAAGTTTTACAATACCCCCTCTAGTTCAATAACGTAAAAATGAGCATCAGACCAAATTTCAGATGGTTTTCTTCAGTGGCGAGTGTTTTGGGTTCGATTTCGATCGGCCCTTTGAGCGGCGCGACATCCTCTGTAAAAGCTGCAGAAACGGTTGTTGTCCGCAAAGGTATTTTAGAATCGTCAATATCGGTTGCGGATTTGCGCGAACTCGCAGAAACAGGAAAAGTCCCCGCCAAACTGCAAGCATACGCCAATCTCCTGTCTGAGGAACAGCGGAGTAAAATTTTTCGGGCGCTGCAAGCGAAAATTCCCCTAAATGTAGTCGGCCTGAGCAACTTGCTAAATACGGGCATCGGCACTGGCATCCTGACGGATTTGACTACTGTCATACCCAGGCGCGACGGTGGGGGTGTGGAAGCGCTGCGAGCGGCTCTGGTGCAGGGAGCAAAGGCGCCGGAAGGCTTATCGATATTGAGTTTCATTGAATCTTATCCGAGCTCGCGCGTGGTGGTGGATATCGATCGAGCTTTCGCTGTTTTGGGAAATATGAACGTAAGTTTTTGGCAAACTCAGCGCTTTATGGCGGCGATCGCACCTCAGTTAGCAGCGGTTAAACCCGCGTTTAAGCTGCCTTTCGATCCCACCCAGCCAGGCCCTAATTTCGTGCAGGTACGGGCGCTAGATTTGAACGATAGCGCCCGCAATCGACCTATTCCGGTTGATGTGTACTGGTCGAGAGCTGCGACAGCCGACAAACCGACGATCGTCTTTTCTCACGGGTTGGGTTCCGTCCGCACGGATTTGCGCTACTTAGCCGAGCATTTGGCGTCTCACGGCTATGTGGTAGCAGCTTTAGAACATCCGGGCAGCAACGAGACGAACACAAATGCTGCGATGGCGGGGAAGTGTCCCTTGCTAGCTCCTCAAGAGTTTTTAGACCGTCCCAAAGACATCAGTTTTGTACTCGACGAACTGACAAAATTGAACGAAACTGATGATAATTTACAGGGTAAAATCGCGATCGAGCGATCGATAATAATTGGCTATTCCTTCGGCGGCGCTACAGCCTTGTCCGTGGCCGGCGCCGAACTGCAATTGAGCGGACTCAAACAAAGGTGTCAGGGGGATTTGATTGGGTTCAGCTTAGGCGAAGGCATTCAGTGCACGGCAGCCGGATTGCCCGAAGAACGGTATCAATTGCGGGATGGCAGGATTAAAAGGGCGATCGCCATGAATCCGATCACATCATTATTATTTGGAGAAACGGGCTTAAGTAAAATTAAGATTCCCACATTAATAGTAGCATCTTCTGCCGACAAAACAACTCCTGCCTTAGCAGAACAAATTGCCGGCTTTCCGAAAATTCCATCTCCTAAATGGCTAGTTGGTTTTGTAGGAGCAACCCACTTAAGCGTCAAAGATCCGAGTACAACTTTAAACCAAGTTCGCCGGCCGAGCACAGAAATTACCGGCGATGAAGTTGTCGGCGACCAAGCTGTTAGCATACGCAATTATATTAAAGCTGTAAGTTTGGCTACCGCCGCTCAACTGACTGCTGAAGCTGACAAATATGCAGTCTTTCTAACACCAGAATACGCGCAATTTGCTTCTACATCGGCAATCCCGGTGCGGCTAGTAACAGAAATTTCCCCGGAAATTAATACAGTCGTGCAAACTTTTATTCAAAGGAATAAGTAGTCATTAGTGATTAGTGATTAGTCATTAGTCATTAGTCATTAACTAATATGATCTCCGGTCAATTACCCGAAATTAGGTAGGGGCGGGTTCACCAACAATATCTGCCAATAATTGACAATCTCAAAAACCCGCCCCGGCCGGGATATTATGGTCAATCGATCGGACATGATATAATATCGACTCTCTAACGACATCGGAATTGATATTACCCACAGTCAGGACACCGCGCCGTGCCGTTTTCCTACAATTAATCGGGCGATGGTTACATCTTTCATCGAAGAAGATTGATGATTTTGGGGTAGGGAAACGGCACGGCCGCGTCCGAGATTGCTGAGGTCTATTTTTCTTCTTAAGCTATTTCTGATATTTTTTGTCCGTGCAAGGGCAAAATATAAGCAACCGCTTTCACAAACTCTACTCCCCAACTGCCATGCCTAAAAAAAATCTTATCCCGCTGTTGCTTCTGTTTGCAGCCCTGTTTACCCTTTACGGTGACACTTTAACTTTTCTCCCCAAACCTGTAAGAGATACTAGCGTGGCAAGTCGAAAGTTCTTCGTCGGGTTGTGGCCAGATTGGTTGAGGCCGAGAGATTTCAACGAGAAAAGGCAACAGGATATTGAGAAATTGCAAAAAAGTCCTAGCCCGAGTCGATAGTTTTGATCTACCAGCGAGAAACCCGGTTTCTCTAACAATACTTAGCCATTTTCTTGTAGGTTGGGTTAAGCGAAGCACAACCAAACATGACGATTTTAGATTGTAGATTTTAGATTTTTCCTCCAATCTCAAATCGATTAAACTTGAGATTTTAGATTTTCCTCCCAGCGGTAAGGTGTGCATTGCACACCCTACAGATAGAGGTTATGCGTCCCGACTGTTTTAGATTTGTACTCCCATCTAAAATCTAAAATCTAAAATCTAAAATTGATTAAGCCTGCTTTTTCAACCAGCTAAACATAGCTCGCAAATCTTTACCAACTTCTTCAATAGGATGTTCTGCTTCCTGACGGCGCATGGAGGTAAAACCTGGCTTGCCGGCTTGGTTTTCCAGAACGAATTCGCGGGCAAATTGGCCGGATTGAATTTCGCTGAGAATTTTACGCATTTCGGCGCGGGTTTGATCCGTGACGATGCGGGGGCCGCGAGTTAAATCGCCGTATTCTGCGGTATTGGAGATGCTGTCGCGCATTTTGGCGAGGCCTCCTTCTACTACTAAGTCAACGATAAGTTTAACTTCGTGCAAACATTCAAAATAAGCTAATTCCGGTTGATATCCGGCGTTAACTAAAGTTTCAAATCCAGCTTTAATTAAGGCGCTCAAACCGCCGCACAAAACTACTTGTTCGCCAAAAAGATCGGTTTCTGTTTCTTCGCGGAAAGTGGTTTCCAGGATGCCGGCTCTGGTGCCGCCGATACCTTTAGCATAGGCCATTGCCCGATCGCGCGCTTGACCGGAAGCATCTTGATATACTGCAAACAAACTCGGAACACCTTCCCCTTGTTCGTAAGTCCGCCGCACCAAGTGTCCGGGGCCTTTGGGGGCCACCATTACTACGTCTACATTGGCAGGGGGAACAACTTGGCCGAAGTGAATGTTAAAACCGTGAGCAAATGCTAAAACATTTCCTTCAGAAAGGTTCGGTTCGATTTGTTCTTTGTAAATAGTTTTTTGAACTTCATCGGGCAATAAAATCATGATGAAGTCAGCAGCAGCGGCTGCTTTGTCTACCGGGTGAACTGTTAAACCCGCGTCGGTTGCTTTGGCGGCAGATTTGCTACCGGGATACAAACCGACAACGACATTCATGCCACTGTCTTTGAGGTTAAGGGCGTGGGCGTGTCCTTGGGAACCGTAACCGATGATAGCCACCGTTTTGTTGGCTAAGATGTCTAGGTTCGCGTCGGTGTCGTAATACATACGGGCCATAGTGCTTGTCTCCTGAGATGCAAATTGGGTGATTGACTGCAAAACTCTCATTTTATCAAAGTAGGGTACTTTTTCTGCAGAAATTTTTAGGTTAAGATTTAGGCGAGGGAAAATTTAGGGATCTCGCGCTGAATTTAGCAGGGTTTCTCGCAGAGTCTGCGATCGTCAAATATAATTGTCAATAGCGTGCTGTGCATTTGGAAAAACCTCACATCTTGCACCATTCTCAAGAACAGGCAAGATGCCTGTTCCACAAAGAGTAAATTTTTTTTGTGGAACAGGCATCTTGCCTGTTCATAAAAAGCTTATTGAGAATGGTGCAACATCTCATAAAAATGCAACTAACTAACTTTTGTAAGATGAAAATAAAAGCAATACATCATGTGGCGATTATTTGCTCGGATTACGAAGCATCGAAGAAATTTTATGTAGAAGTATTGGGATGTTCCATTCTCAAAGAAACTTTCCGAACCGAGAGGAATTCTTACAAACTCGATTTGCGAGTCGGCAATGGCGACACCATCGAGCTTTTCTCATTTACCCATCCTCCTGAAAGAGTTAACAATCCAGAAGCTTGCGGTTTGAGACATTTAGCTTTTGCCGTAGAAGACATAGAAGCATCAGTTGCTTACTTAAAATCCCAACAAGTAGAAGTAGAACAAATTCGCCTTGACGAGATTACAGAAAAACGGTTTACATTTTTCAGAGATCCCGACAACTTACCCTTAGAAATCTATGAAATTTAAGGAGTATCCCGATTTTGTAAAGTCGCTCTTAAGTCAATAGGTGGGGTGTGCATTGCCCTAAAAACTGCATGATTCATTCCCAATCTAAAATCTAAAATTTAAAATATAAAATTGTATAATGGACTATATCATCAGAAACACAATCACGGTCGGATTGCCTGCTTTAATGCTATTTATAGCCATATTAGCTACAGGTAAAACAGGTAACGCAGCCGTTTGGTCGGGTTTGGTTAAAGTCGGCGGTTCCTTTGGTATCCTGGTCGGTTTAGGTGTGTTGGTATTTGCAGGAATTGTTGCCAATTATTTTAGTTATTTTGTGGTAGATAGTTTGCTGGTGAGATTTTATCAAAAGCGGCGAGTGTTGGAACAGCCAGAACAACTGGTAACAGAAATTGATAAATTGCCGATTACCAACGACCTTAAAATTAAGCTCAAATGGGCGGTGATGCACAGCAGCAACTACAAAATAATTAGCTTGAAGCACGTAATTTTAAAAGGGTTTATTATCGTCGCAACTGTAAATGCTGTATTGTCAATAGTCGGTTATTTGGGAGAATTCAACATTTTTTTTGAATTGACTTCTCATTTTAAACTACAATATCTGGTGGTTGGTTTCTCTACTTTTATATTCTTCGCTCTCGTGCGCTCCAAAAAAATATGGTTGCTGGTGAGCGCATTTTGCATTATCATTAATTTGGCGGAAATTGTTCCTTGGTATTTTCCAGCGCCAGCAGTTGCAGGAGCAAATCCCGGACACAACTTGCGGATTTTGCATTCAAATGTTTTAAGGGCTAATCGGCGATATTCTGAGGTGATATCGCTGGTTAAAGTAGAACAACCTGATATCGCGGTTTTTGTAGAAGTCAACTCAACTTGGGCAAAACAGTTATCGGTTTTAAGCGAGATTTTTCCTTACTCTTCTACCCAGCAAGAATCTGAGAGATTTGGCAGTGCAATATACAGCAAGCTGCCTTTAGAAAATTCTGCGGTTAAAGCCTTTTCAAATCAAAGAAAGAGCTTGTCGGCGGATGTTAAATTTCAAGGTAAAATCATTTCTCTGATTCTTGCTCATCCGACTGTGCCAGTCAAACAGGAGAGTTTTATCAATCGCAATAAACAGCTAGCAGCCATCGGCGAGTATGCAGCCCAAGTAAAAAATCCGCTGATTGTGGTTGGGGATTTAAATACCACAATGTGGTCGCCATTCTACAAAAATATGGTAAAAACCGGAAATTTGCGAAATGCGCGATCGGGCTTTGGCATTTTACCGACTTGGCCGACTTTTATGCCGCTAGCTTATATTCCGATCGACCACTTTCTAGTCAGCAAAGAAATTGGTGTTTTGAAGATTCGTACTGGCCGCAATGTCGGTTCGGATCATTTGCCGTTAATTACAGATTTGGTCATTTGAAGGAAGTTAAAGCAGTGACTGATTAGAAATCAGATATTTCACTATTTTTAGGAACGGGCAAGATGCCCGTTCCACAATAAAACTGAATTTTTGTGGCACAGGCATTTTGCCTGTTCTTCCCACATTAAAACTGAATTTTTGTGGAACAGGCATCTTGCCTGTTATTAATGATTTGATAGTGCCATCAAAGTAATATAAAATCTCAAATCATATAACTTTTATTCTCTCCAATTGTGCTTCTAAGTTCTCGATTAAATTATTTACTAACTGTAACTGGTACTGTTGAACATTAATATTTAATGGCTCTTTGCTTTCTTGAAAACAGATAACTTTTCCGGCGATTTCCTTGTAGTGTTGCAGCATGGAAAAAGTATCGGTACTGAAGCGAGCGAGATAGTTTTTAGCAGCCTCGCTGCAAATTTCCGTTACTTGATTGAGATAAGCTTCTGACGATTCAGGCGGCTTTTCATACCCAGTTCTTTTATTCAAAATATAGCTAGCACCGCCGACTACTGCAGCTCCCACAGGCCCGCCCAATAGCCAACCTAAGCCTGTTGCGATCGCCACTGGAGTCACTTCGCTGTCGATCGACTTTTGAGCGGGAGGTGGTGGCGGCTCCGGTAAACTGACTTGCGGGGATGGAGGAAACGAAATCAAAAGGGCGATCGGCTGTTCTTTCTCAAAGAATTCGCAAGCTTTATTTACCCATTCTGCGATGGTTTGCTGCTGATGTAAGGCCTCTCGCTGAAATTTTAGCTTCCACGCATCAAAACTCCCTTCCTGAAGCGACAGCGCCATTTCCGATTGATACCGCTGCAAAAGTGTGGGCTGGTAAAGCCAAATCTCGAAATCGGAAACGCTGGCTTGAAAGCCTTTTGATATCAGTTTTTCTGCTTTTTGTTTAATTTCAATTTTGTCTTTATGCTTTTTTTGAGCAGCGGCTATTTCTGCGGTGACATTTTCAGCTTTGGCTCGGAGAGATTGGCAAATTTTAGTAGCTATAGCTTCAATTCTGGGCAACTTAACTGCTAGTTGTTCCTGTTGAGCTGCCACAATACTTTGCAAAGCCGATTCAAAGGCGGCAATTCCTGTAGTTTGGGCGGCCGCCACATCTCCTTTTAGCCTAGCCCTCAAAGCCGGCAAAGCATCGACGCGGTAGATATTGCTGATATTGTTCGGCAAATTGGAGCGAAAACTTTCGGCAACAAACAACAACCGATTGTATACTTGTTTTTGGTCGTCTGGTTCGAGTAGATTGAGAAAATTGGCAACAAAGACGACTGTGTTGATGTTGCGATCGCTCAACCAATCTCTCAAGTTCTCCCGTTCGCCTAAAGTCATCAATTTGCGAGCATCTAAAACCTGCACAATTAAATCAGCCGTTAACAATTTATCCCGAACCAAATTATCCTGTTCTTCGCGGTCATTGGTTCCCGGCAAATCCAGCAATTCCACACCGGTTTGCAGGAATGGATGGGGACAGTAAACATTCACGGCCGCCACATCATCCCGCATTTGTCTCGCGTCGTCAAGGATGGCGTAGCGTTTCAAAACATCAGTCCCCCGTTCGCTAACTTCCGTGCCGTCTTTCAGGGTAATTTTTGCGTGCAATTCCTCACCGTAGTTGACATAAATGGCAGCACCTGTAGTGGGCACAAGGTCGATCGGCAAAGCACGATTTCCCAGCAAAGCATTGAGCAAAGTTGACTTGCCGTAATTAAACGGGCCAAAAACAGCAATTTGAAAAGTAGGTTTGGCGAGATAGTCGCAAATTGAGGTGGTATCTCGATACAGTTGGGAGTTTTTGTCAAGTTCGAGAATACCGAGTGCTGATTTGAGATTGTCGGTGAGGTATTGATAAATTTCGGGTTGTTGCATATTGTTGTTTTATTTCATTTAGCGGATGCTAGGAAACATTGATATAGCGATTCAATACTCTGCGACTCGACAGAAACATCAGCCTCCAATTTTTTCAACCGCTGCGATTCAGCCTGACAATTAATCTCGCGAGATTCCTTTTGAGCCAGCAAATTATCTAACTCAGATTTCCGAGAAGTAATATCAGCATTCATGCGATCGCCCACTTCTCGCCCGTAAACATCAAAACACTCTTTTACAGCATCGTGAATCGGCTGCCATTGGTCTTGAGCCACCTGCGGCAGATATTTCACTAGCTCTTTTTTCGCCGCTTTCACCAACTGTTTATGAGCTCCGTCTGCTTGCAAAACCCCAACACCCATCCCCAATAAAGCCAAGTACAGCGGCCCCAAAACAATCCCCGTCAAACTAGCAAGAATCGTACTGACGCTCAACACAGTGATTAAGTTGAGCAGGATATTTTTCCAATCAAAACCCGCTCCTGCCATTGCTACACCTGCCAGATTTCCGGTAGTTAACGAGAACAATCCCATCGCCCATTTTGCCCAACTGGGCGAGTTATCTTCGTTCGAGTTGCTGACTGCTGCTGGGATTTTTTGTCCCGTCAGTTTTTCGGTAATTTTTTCAGTCACTTTCGTGTAAGATGCTCCGTAATTTGCGGCACTTTTCGATAGCTGCGAAAATGCTGAATTCATTTCTTGTTCGGCCGTGAGAGTCCAAGCTGCTAGTTTGTCATTGATGTACTGCTCGAATGCTCGTTTGAGCGATGCTTCAAAAGCTTCTCGCTTGCCTTGGCTGAAGAAATCCAGAAATCTCAGTTCAGGTTGATACCGTAAGAAATCTGCTTCAAAGGTATTTTCTAAGTTAAGAACGTAGGCGCGGAAAGAATCTGCGATCGCCCGCGATTTACTATCTCTAACTTCGATAATTTCTCGTTGAAATTCATCCCGAATCTGAGTCAGCTTTTTAAACTCCGGCTCAACTGAATTAATCTTTTCCTTCAACTCATTGACATCGCGATCTAGTAATGGTAAGCGGCGTCCAACAGCTTCGCGGACACGAGCAGAAATTTGACGGGCCAAAGTCCTCGCCGGACGCAATTCCGAAATCGCCCTTTCCTGCGTCAAAAACGTATTTAGTGCCGCCATGAATTCGGGAAAACCAGTTCCTGCCAAATCCGCATCCGGGTTTTTCATCCGCAACCTGAGTGCCTTAATTGAGGTAATTGGAAACACTCGCTCGTCGTAAATGTCGTGGCCTTCTGTTAAACAATATTCAGCCAAATTAGCTTGAAAAACCCGCCGCAGTTTCCCTTCTGCTTCTGCCAATTCTTCAGGATCATCCGGGTCAATCAAACTTTCCCGCACCTGATCCCAAGCATTGATCAGGAAGAAAATGCTCAATCCGCGATTTTTGATGTAATTTTCTAGATAGCGTCTTTCACCCATTGTACAAGGCTGAGTTGCCCTGAGCACAAACAAAATAGCGTGGCAGTTGTTGATGTAACCGAGAGATAATTCATTGCGGGATTCTGTATCGTTCAGCCCGGGACTGTCTACTATTTCTATGCCTTTTTCCAGCAAAGGTAAGGGATATTCTACTACGGCGCAATCGATATCTGGAAATGCTGGTTTCTTTTCTTCTTCTAAGCGTTTGGCCTCAGCGGGGTCAATTGTGTAGTTCTGTTTAAAACTTTTAAAATCTAGCTGTTTTGGGCTTTTGCCGTCATTGAAATAAACGGTGACTTTTTTTTCTGAACCGTAGCGCAAAATCGTCAGCAAAGCTGTACAGGGATTTACATCGCTGGGCAGTAAGTTTTCGCCGATTAACGCATTGAGAAAAGTGCTTTTTCCGCGTTTCATGTCGCCTAGCACTAGCAGGCGAAAGACTCCTTGGCGCAAGTTTTTACTGGCGATATCAATGTCGGCGTTGTCTGTTTCTAAACCGAGTTTTCCCGATGCTTCTCCTCCTGCTAATTCTGATTGCTTGATGGCTGTGGCGATGTTGCTGAGGCGATCGGCAATTTCTCGGCGCACGGCGGCTACTCGCTCTAAATCGTTGAGAAAGTTGCTAGTTTCTACTTTAAGGTTCATGGCTGTTTCCTGATAGTTTCATGCTTGGGCTTTTCAACTTCTGTCTTCTTCAATAAACATTTTGTAAGCTATCAAAGCAATGCCTCCTACTATCAGCGCGGCTGCCAGCCAAGATGCTATGCGAACTGCAACGACAACAGCAATGACAATGCCTGTAAATTGAGCTGCTGCTATAATTTTTCGGCGCCACTGTTTGAGTTTGCCGTTAACTTGGCTTTCTGGTTCTTGGTACTTGCTTGTTAGATGTTCGGGCACTGAGCGGTCAATTTCGGCTTCTAGTTCGCGGAGCCGAATTTCTTGTTCTCGCTTCCGCAGTTCTTGTTCTTTGCGCCGGAGTTCTCGGGATTTGTTGTCAGGAGAATTCATAAATTTTAGCCTGTTTTCCGCTGGAAAAATGTGTTATTTATTGTCAATGTTGCGGATCGATAAGTTCTCTACGACTGTAACTCACATTTTCCCGCCTGTCGAGAAATGTTAAGAAATTTTAAAAATGGCGATTCCCTACGGGATAGCTAGCCTTCACGACTAATTAAGCCGATCGCCCTACGCCCTAGACTAGCGGCTGCAAATCATCAATAGCCTTCGGGCCCGATAGTAGTGCGATCGCACTCCGCTTCCGACAAATCAACCAAGCGCGATCGAAATAAGTTGCAGCCCGCTAATTGAGCTTTAGTTAACTTTGCTTTCTCCAAATTAGCTCGGCTCAAATCCGCATATCTCAAATCGGCATTCGTCAAATCTGCATTGTACAAATCCGCACCTTGCAAATTGGCTTTCTGCAAATTAGCACCTTGCAAATTGGCATGACGCAAATTTGCTCTTGATAAGTTTGCTCTTGATAAAGTTGCTTCCGACAAGTTAGCTTGATAAAGTTGAATGTCGCCCAATTCAGCATCTTGCAAATCAGTTTTATAAAGATTGGCTTGAGTCAAATTTCCGTAGGGCAAATAAGCTCGCCTCAGAACGCTACCAGAAAGATTTATTTCTGTCAAATCTGCTTGAAACAAGTTATGTTCACTTAAGTCAACGGCGTTAAAGTTTCGCTTGCCCTCAGCATACTGAGCCAGCAATTCCTCAGCGCTTAGCTTTTGCATTTTCATTCCTCATGACGACAGCTACTGCAGCCAATCCATAACAGTAATTAATGGTTATTATTCTGTGTATTTATACTTAGGCATTATTTTATGTTAAGCTTGTGTAACAACGATCTCATTTTTTCTAAGATTTTTTTTATATTTGTAAATTTTTGCCTTGCTCGACCAGTAAGCGGTTAGTAATGTCAAGATCGATCGAGAAACCAAAGTCAATCCTCTACTGAAATATGCCAGAACATCCTCTCTCCATTGCTCAGCACTACCACGAACGGACAAAATACGACCCTGAAACCATTGCTGCTAAAAGTAAACAGCTAGATTGGACAGAGCAACCTGTGCCTTTCAAAGAATATAAAATTGGAGCGTATTTTGACCTCAAGCCTTATCTCAAAGACCCCTCCGAGGATGCCGATGCCGATCCCGATGCCGCTTGGTGGCGTCGGTTATCTAGCTTGTTGCTGTGCAGCTACGGGTTGACGGCGAAAGTGCAGACGGTAGACGACAGCTACCTGTATTTGCGATCTGCACCGTCGGCGGGAGGGCTGTACCCAGCAGAGGTTTATTTAATCTCCCGTGGCACTGCCCAGTTGCCGGCCGGACTCTACAATTATCAGTGCAGAACTCATTCACTTGTTCATTTTTGGGACAGTCAAGTTTGGCCGGTCTTGCAAGCAGCTTGTTTCCAGTCGCCAGCGCTAGAAAATACCCAATTGGCGATCGCCATTACCACTGTTTTTTTCCGTTCTTCTTGGCGTTACGAAGACCGAGCTTATCGGCGAATTTTTCTAGACACCGGTCATTTATTGAGTAATATCGAGTTAGCTTGCGCCGTCAACGATTACCGACCTCACCTGATTGGAGGATTCGCCGACGAAGCTGTCAATGAATTACTGTACATCGACTCGGAGCAAGAAGGAGCGATTTGTGTAGTTGCTTTAGCCGACTTGCTAGATATTGACCAAAACTTGCCTAAATTTAAAACAGCTTTGCCCGGAAATACCACGACAGATTACCCAAAAATTTCCGAAGGTCAACTGTTAAAATACCTCCACAAAGCCACGCATTTAGAATCTGATCCTACCGGATCTGACGGCTGGAAACTGGATGAAAGTGAAGGGGAATTAGAGGATAAATACAACTTTCCATTTTGTACTAAAGTTTCGACGGTCACTCCTTCGATTCCTTGGGGAGTGAACCTGGAAACTTTAGAAAACACTATGCTCAAAAGGCGTTCTACCCGTGCTTATACAGGTGCTTCTTTAAGCTTGGGCGAACTGCTAGCTATGCTCGATTTTACTTACCAGCCGCAGCACTATATCGACCAAGGGCTAGACGGTTCTCCCGACTATTTCGATCTAAGTTTGATCGAGACTTTTATTGCTGTTTCGGGAGTGAATGGGTTAGAAGAAGGCTGTTACTATTACGCTCCGAAAGCTCAAGAATTGCGGCAAATTAGGTTTAAAAATTTCCGCAGGGAATTGCATTTTTTGTGTTTGGGGCAAGATTTAGGCAGAGATGCGGGGGCGCTGTTATTTCACACGGCGGATTTGAACAGGGCTGTAGCAAAATATGGCGATCGAGTTTACCGCTATTTGCACATGGACGCGGGTCATTTGGGCCAGCGGTTGAATTTAGCAGCTATGCAACTGCGTTTGGGTGTCAGCGGTATCGGCGGCTTTTTTGACGATCGCGTCAATGACGTTCTCGGTATTCCTGCGGGTGAGGCTGTGCTTTATATTACAAGTCTCGGAAGACCTCGATCGTAAGAATGACGTAGTTGTTATTTGTCAGTAGTATTGCTTCACTAAGCCCAGGCGCATCTAAATTTTACAGTCAAGTTTGATGAAATTAACATCTTACACCCTTCTCAAGAACAGGCAAGATGCCTGTTCCACAAAGAGTGAAATTCGGTGTTTCATAAAAAGTGAAATTCTTGTGGGGAGTAGGGGTTGGGCGTCCCGCCCGCCCTAAAAATACAACAGAACAGGCAAGATGCCTGT
>NZ_JAUBTL010000009.1:0-17957 GCF_036702475.1 Microcoleus sp. D2_18a_B4 | reverse complement strand
AGTGAAATTCTTGTGGGGAGTAGGGGTTGGGCGTCCCGCCCGCCCTAAAAATACAACAGAACAGGCAAGATGCCTGTTCCACAAACAGTGAAATTCGGTGTTCCACAAAGAGTGAAATTCTTGTGGAGTGGGCGTCCCGCCCGCCCTAAAAATACAACTTAAATGCGAAACAGCTTACCTATTTAATTTACTCTTTTCCTATTGCTATTTGCCAATGCAAAACCTGCTAAATATTCTGTCGAGCACTGATTCTGTCACTTCTTCGCCCGTAACTTCTCCCAATGCTTGAATTGCACCGCGCAAATCTATTGTCCAGAAATCTAAAGGCAATTTATTGCTAATAGTATCTGTACATTGTTCCAGAGAAATTTTAGCTTTAGTTAACGCCGCTGCTTGTCGCTGGTTGATTGCTAAGTCTGAGTTTGCTGCTTGCAAATTCCCCCCGCTGACAGCATCTAAAATTGCTGTTTCTAAGTCTTCTATGCCTCGATCGATGGCGGCGGCTGTGGTAACTATACGGTGAATTTCTGAGGAAAAAGGTAGTTCGGCGATGGTTTTTACTAGGTCAATTTTGTTGATAATTATAATTAGCTGGCGGTGCTTTACTTGTTCGTAAATTTCCGAATCCTCCTCTGTCCAACCAGATTGCGCGTCAATTGTCAACAACACTAAATCGGCTTGTTTTGCTGCTGCGCGCGATCGCTCAACGCCAATTTTTTCTACCTTGTCTTCGGTTTCTCGAATGCCGGCCGTATCGAGCACCTGCACCGGAATTCCGCCCACAACTAGCTGCGACTCTACCACATCCCGCGTCGTACCGGGCAAATCCGTGACGATCGCCCGATCGCTCCGGCTCCACGCATTCAACAAACTTGATTTTCCCACATTCGGCCGCCCAACAATCGCTACTTTCAAACCAGTTCTCAACAATTCTCCACGATCTGCCGTCGCCAAAATTGTTGACAATTCCTCCAAAACATGATTTATTTCCAAAGAAGTTTTAGCTTCATCTAAAGGCGGCAAATCTTCCTCAAAATCAATTCTTGCCTCAATTTCTGCCAGCACGTCCAAACAAGTTGTTCTCAATTTGCGAATTGGCTGCGCTAATTTTCCCTGCAAACCAGCCAAAGCACTTTGTGCAGCAGCAGGCGATTTTGCTCCCACCAAATCTGAGATACTTTCAGCTTGAGTTAAATCAAGCCTCCCGTTCAAAAAAGCCCGCAGCGAAAACTCTCCCGGCTGCGCCAATCTCGCCCCATTTTCCAAACACAACTGCAAGACTTGCTGCACGGCCATAATACCGCCGTGACAGTGAAATTCCACCACATCTTCGCGAGTAAAAGAACGGGGCGCTTTCATGATTAGCAGCAAAGCTTCATCGACTAATTCTTGAGTTTTGGGGTGGCGGATGTGACCGTAAAGAATGCGGTGAGACTCCCATATTTGCCGTCCTGGGGCGCAAAACAAAGTTTCGGCAATTTTTAAGGCTGCGGAACCGGAAACTCGCACAATGCCGACGCTGCCTTGTTGGGGAACTATGGCAGTGGCGATCGCTGCGATCGTTCCTCCTTTTGTTAGTGATTCAGCCATTTTTAATTACTCTAAGTAGAAGGAAGAAGGAACAAGGAAGAATATTTATATAGCAATTAATTGAAATTTTTAGTTTTAGTCAAAATGATTTAATTGCATTCAAATGCCTAACTTTTACTTTTTTTAGTGTCACGCAATAGGTTCTCCATCTTCTATTGTGTAAATATCAGGTTCGTCATGCAAAAAGTCAAAACCGCCACCGCTTTGAGCAAGCTGCATAAGTTCCTGAGTCGAAGGGTACGGGATGTTTTCTAGTAATTTGTCCGTAATCGCTAATTGTTCGTCTGCAGAGAGAGATAAGATAACTTGAATTAGGGAGTCAACCAGTTGTACGTTCATTTTAACTCATCTGTTGCTCGGTTACTAAATTATACTATAAGTTCACGCTTTGCATCTACAGTCAACCGATATGGGCAGCAGACTGGGACTAATCTTAATGCTATAGTCCTCGACGCAGAAATTGTTTTTTTTTACGGAAATACTGCATCCCGGCTTTTAACACTGCGTCCTGGACTGCTCAAATTCAGACAAGGCTCAAAGTTGGGGCGATAGCCTTTAAATTGCCAGCACCTGTAGTCCTACTACTGGCGATTTCTTCGGCTGCTTGGCACACCGGAATCAATAGCTAAAAGTTTGACACCACAGTGAGCTATCCTGATTTCATGCAATAATGGGACATTGACAGGGTAGAGGGCAAAGCATGATTGGTCAACTTCTAGACAGACGTTACCGCATCATTAAAGTCACAGACTCAAGTGAGGTGGGAAAAACTTATCTAGCAGCAGATACTCACCGTCCCGGGTATCCGCAATGCACGGTTAGAGAAATGCGACTCCCCGGCACAAGTTCGCAAACTCCAGAATTAGTCAAAGTTTTATTTCAAAGAAACGCAGAAATAATTGAAAAATTGGGAAAACACGACAAAATTCCCGAATTATTGGCATATTTTGAGGAAAATCAAAGTTTATACTTAATTGAAGAATTTATTGCCGGCTCACCTTTAAGTCAAGAACTAATACCCGGTGAACCTTGGGATGAAGACCAAGTAATTGGTCTGCTATCAGAAATATTAGAAATTTTGGTGTTCATACACGAGAAGGGTTTTATTCACCGCAGAATTCAACCAGACAGAGCGATCCGGCGCGAGTCAGACGGCAAATTTGTCTTGGTTGACTTTAGCTTAGACAAAGAAATTAACCCGGAACTTGCTAACTGTCATTTGTTGTCGCAAACTTCCCCGAACTCTGTTAAACGGCATGAGGCAAAAAAACAGGATTTGGCGGCTCAGGATTTATACGTGCCGATCGAGCAATTGAGCGGCAACCCCCGTTACAATAGCGACATCTACGCTCTAGGTACGATCGCCCAGCTTGCCGTCACAGGACTCTCACCCAACGAACTGAGTGCCTTAAAAAACAACAAAAACGAAATTCCCTGGCGAAACCGGGCAACTTGTTCGGCAGCCCTAGCAGATATTATCGATCGCATGGTGCGCCCCGACTGCGAGGAACGCTATCAAGAGGCCGCCGAAGTTTTAGCAGACCTCAAACAAATCGCCGTAAAATTGGAGGTTGAGCCGCCGCCAGCCACAATCATCACGGACGCTATGAGTCAACCGCGAAGACAAAGCCAAACCAAACTCCTGCTGTTGGCTGCAACAGCGGCAGCTTTAATCTTGACGGCACTGATAATTTACTTTTGGCACAGTCAAAGTCCGGCGAGGTCAAAAGAATTGTTAGCCCGCGGCGTTATCAAGGCGCAGCAAGGTGACACAACAGGCGCGATCGCTGATTATACTCAAGCGATCGCCCTGAATGGCAGCGATGCGGAAACTTACTACAAGCGGGCAAACGCTCGCTACGACATGGGCGCAACCGAGCAAGCAATACAGGATTACACGCAAGCAATTAAAGTCAATCCTAGCCACAGCAAAGCTCTCTACAATCGAGGTATGGCCCGCCTCGACATCGGCGACAAGCGGGGGGCCGTGGAAGATTTCACCCAAGTAGTGCGACTCAATCCCAGCGACGGTGAGGCATACTCTCAGCGGGGTTTAGCCTACTACGATTTGGGCGACTACCGCACAGCAATAGAAGACTACACTCAGGCAATTCGGCTCAGTCCCAACGATGCTACAGCTTACAGCAATCGGGGTTTAGCTCGATCGGCAGCAGGGGACAAAACAGGAGCAATGGCAGATTTTACTCAAGCCATTCAAATTAGCCCCAAACAAGCTGGCGTATACTACAGTCGTGGTCGAGCCAGGTTTAATCTGGCAGATTATCAAGGAGCGATGGAAGATTATACTCAGGCGATCGAATTGCAACCCGATCTCGCTGATGCTTATACCAATCGGTGCAGCGCTTACTTGAATTTGGCCACCTACGACAAAGCGATTGCAGATTGCACCGAAGCAATTCGCCTCGCTCCAAAAGATGAAGCAGCTTACAACAACCGCTGCATTGCTTATCTGAATTTAAAACAATTTCAAAAGGCTAGCGAAGATTGCAGTTTGACGATCGGACTCAACGGCAACAATCCCAAAGCATACAGCAATCGAGGATTAGCTCGATCGGCTTCGGGAGACAAGCAGGGAGCTTTAGAAGATTTTACTCAAGCAATTCGACTCAATCCTAGCGATGCAGTAGCTTACAGCAATCGCGGTACTATTTACTCAGAACTAAAAAATTACCCTTTAGCAGTTGAGGATTTCGCTCACTCACTGCGGCTCAACCCCAACAATGCTAGCGCTTTTTACAGCCGTGGCCTCGTCCGCCGCCAACTCAAAGACCGTGCTGGGGCGATCGAGGATTTTCAGAAAGCTGCCACCCTCTTTCTCGAACAAGGAAGAGCCGATGGTTTCCAAAACGCACAAGCGCAAATCAACGACCCTAAATAAACTATTACTCATCAATCAGATGTTACAAAAAAAAGGAAGAAGGAAGAAGGAAGAAGGAAGAAGGAAGAAGGAAGAAGGCCAAATTACCAACTCCCCCTTACCAACTCCCCCTTACCAATTCCCCCTTACCAATTCCCAATTACCAACTCCCCGTTACCACTTCTCAAATATAGATATGAACATGGTTGGTCAACTTTTAGACAGGCGTTATCGGGTAGTGCAAATTCTCAGTTCAGGAGCTTTTGGACAAACTTATTTAGCTGTCGATACTCGCCGTCCTGGCCACCCTCAATGTGTAGTCAAACAACTTCGCCCTCCCAGCAACACTTCCACAGTTCTCAAAACAGCTTACCGCTTATTTAAACAAGAAGCAGAAATATTAGAAAAGCTGGGAAAACACGATCAAATTCCATTTTTACTCGCTTATTTTGAAGAAGGAAATCAATTCTACCTCGTAGAAGAATTTGTGCCCGGACACGCCCTAAATCGGGAAATTGTGGCCGGTCAACCTTGGCGGGAAGAACGAGTGCTGGATCTGCTAGAAGAAGTGTTACAACTTCTCGCCTTCGTACACTCTCAGGGAGTGATTCACCGCGATGTTAATCCCTCCAACTTAATCCGCCGCAAACCAGACGGCAAATTAGTTTTAATTGACTTCGGCTCGGTTAAAGAAGTTGCAAATCAAGTCAGCGAGCACGATACAGAATTTCCGCGCACCATTGCTACTGGAACTCCGGCTTATATGCCGATCGAACAATTTCAAGGCAACCCGCAATTTAGCAGCGACATCTATGCAGTCGGGATGATGGCCGTCCAAGCTATCACGGGTTTGCCCGGTACGGATTTGCCCAAATTGCAAGATCCGAGTCCTTCTCACACGGGGGAGATTGTGTGGCGAAACCGAACTCAATGTTCTGTGGGATTAGCCAATATAATTGACAAAATGGTCTGTCACCAATTTGGCAAACGCTATCAATCTGCTGAGGAAGTTTTGGTAGCTATCCGCAAGTTGAGACACCGCCAAGAACCGGGGAATAAGGCTCACAAGAAAAGTATTTCTCCGAGGTTACTGTCTTCGGATAGTTTTTCGTCACGTTTGGGAAGTCGATTTTGGTTGATGATTTTGGCGGGCTTCGGGGCGGCGATAGTTCTGCTATTTCTGTTTAGTTATTGGAGACGCCCGAATCCGATTAAAGCTAAGGAATATTACGAGCAGGGAGTGGAAAAGTCTCGCAATCAAGATGCGGAGGCAGCTTTGCAGGCTTTTAATAAATCAATTCAATTGAATCCTAACAATGCGGAGAGTTTTTATTGGCGGGGAAATGCTAATTATGATTTAAAAAAGTATCAAGAAGCAATTGCGGATTATTCTCAGGCGATCGCTCTCAATCCTAAATATTTTCAGGCTTATTTTAACCGCGGGCTAGCCCGTCACGATTTTAACGACAAGGGCGGGGCGATTGAGGATTACACTCAAGCTGTGAATCTCCAGCCCAATGATGCTGATACATATTATGAAAGAGGAGTTGCTTATTTAGAAATGCAAGATTACAAGGCGGCTATTCAGGATTTTACCGAAGTAATTCGGTTGCAGCCGAACCTTGTTAAAGCTTATCATTCGCGGGGATTGGCTCGCGCTGGGAGCGCAGATTTGCAGGGGGCGATTGGAGATTATACTGAAGCAATTAAACTTGATGCTAAGAATGCTGATGCTTTTTACAGTCGGGGGAGAGCTCGCTTTCACCTAGGAGATTATCAGGGAGCTCTGGCGGATTATTCTCAGGTAATTGCGATCGATCCCAAGAGTGGAGATGCTTACGCTAATCGTTGCAGCACGCAGTTGAATTTGGGAGCGCATCAAGCGGCAATTGACGATTGCACTCAGGCAATTTCGCTGAGCGAGGAGGATGGGGTTCCTTACAACAATCGCTGCATTGCTTATTTAAATTTGAAGGATTATCCGAAAGCAATTGCTGATTGCACTCAAGCGCTGACAGTGAATCCGAATGATTTTAATGCTTTTAACAATCGTGGTTTAGCTCGCAGCGCAGGGGGTGACGCGCAGGGGGCGATCGCAGATTTTACAGCAGCAATCGGGTTCAATCCCAACAATGCTGAAGCTTACGCCAATCGGGCTAAGATTTATCAGGAGTTAAAGAATTACAATAGTGCGATCGCAGATTACGTGCAAGCTATTCGGATCAGCCCGAATTATGCTGCTGCTTACTACGGTAGAGGTATGGTTCGGCGCTCATTGGGAGACAAAGCAGGAGCAATTAGCGATTTAGAAAAAGCCGGCAAAATGTTTCTCGATCAAGGACTTACTGGGGGTTATAAAGATGCACAATTTGAGATTGAAAAGCTCAAGTAGTCAGTTGTCAGTTGTTAGTTGTTAGTTGTTAGTCATCAGTCAACAGTTAACAGTTAACAGTTAACAGTTAACAGTCAACAGTCAACAGTCAACAGTCAACAGTCAACAGTCAACAGTCAACAGTCAACAGTCAACAATGCCCCATGCCCCATTCCCTTTAATAATTTTGAAGTCTCTTCACCAATTCATAAAACGGTTCCCAATTATCCTCAATAGCAATGGCCTCCCAAACAGCCTCAATCGTCGGTCTCAACAGCGATTGTTCGGGATTGTGCCGGAGCAACCTGGCCGCCATTTGATCCATATCATCCGCCGACAAACTTTGCAAAACGTGATAATAAAACTGTCGCCAAGGTGCTATCAAGTCCGCCGGTTCCGCCTCAGCAAAAATTAGACTAGCATCATCTCGCCAAGTGCGATCGAACTGTCTTCGCAGTTCAAAAAAGAAATCGTGATAGCCGACTTGAGACTCCGCCAGCATTTTAATTGTCACCTTCAACAACTCATCTCCCTCAGCTTCTGGCAAATCCTCAAATCCCAATCTCTTGAGCATCAACTGCCGATAAGCTGCATTATAATAATCGCCAAACTTTGCCAAACCCGCATCCATATCAGCTTGAGGAATCGCCGCTGATAGCGGTTGCTGAAGCTTCTCTAAATTGTCCCTACAAATCAACGGTTGATTGCCGTAACAATACAGACCGTAATGGTCGAAATAAGCTGCTGTAAATTCCGGCTTGTAAGTTGGGATAAAAGCGAAAGGCCCGTAATCGAAACTTTCTCCACTAATCGACATATTATCAGTATTCAGCACAGCGTGGCAAAATCCTGCCGCCATCCACTGAGCGACTAATTCAGCTACTCGCTTGACTAAATCTGCATAAAACAGGGCGTACTTTTCCTGCGGCGAAATACCCGCATTGGTTGCTTCTAAATGCAGTTCTGGGTAGTAATATTCAATAACAAAATCTAAAAGTTTTTTAGTTAAATCCGGGCGGCGGATATAGTACAATCTTTCAAAAGTTCCAAACCGGATGTGAGAAAGACTGAAACGCACCATTACGGACGATCGCGTCGGAGAGGGTTCGTCGCCCCGCCACAAAGCATCCCCAGTTTCAACTAAACTAAAACAGCGAGATGTCCGAACTCCCAATCGATGCAAAGCTTCCGCAGCTAAAACTTCGCGGACTCCCCCTTTGAGAGTGAGTCTACCGTCACCGCCCCGCGAGTAGGGAGTGCGGCCGGAACCTTTAGTACCGAAGTCGTAAAGTCTGCCGTCAGTCCCGCGAACTTGGCCGTATAAGAAGCCTCTACCGTCGCCTAAATTGGGGTTATATGTGTTGAATTGATAGCCGTGATAGCGAAGCGCGAGAAAGGGGCGGACGCAGTGAAATTCGCCGAACGCTTCAATAAAATGTTGGTCGGTTACTTGTGCGGGGTCTAAACCCAATATCGGCAATAATTTGTCGTTGCGGAAGCGCAGAATATGCTGCGGAAAATCGGCCGCAGGGACTTCATCAAAATAGTCGCCGCCGAGGGATTCGAGGGCTGGTTCGTAGTTGAGGGAAAGCAAAGGATTTGACATTTTTCTATTTTATCTTGAAATTGGCTATCACTCCAAATTATATACGGGTAAGGTCTGCACTGCATTGGTGTCAACAATCGCCTCAAATCCTTTTTCTCTCTTGTTTATAGCCGAGTTCGATCCCGCTTGCTTCCGAGGGCTGTTTCATACTCAAACTTTAGCTATCCTAAAATTTTACCATGAAACATTAATGTCTTACTCGCACAAGAAAAAATTTTACGGTCAATTTTATTGATAGTTGAATTAACCGTTTTCCTTGCTAAAAATATGGGTGAAGGCTTAAATTTTTGAAATTTTAGTGGGATTCACCAGGTAATATATAGCGGTTCTCAAGCGTGGTGAGGTATGGGGGCAACCCCTATGCCCATGCCCTATGCCCTATGCCCTATGCCCTATGCCCATGCCCTATGCCCTATGCCCATGAGTACCTCATCTTTCTGAGAAAGGCTATATACCTTTTTCCCTATTTAAAATTGGTCAACACCCCGTAAATTGCCCAAATTGCCATTGCCCGCAAATAGTGACTTGCCCGAAAAGTCCCCCCCGCCGTAATCGCTTCCGGCGTGCGAAACTGCAACCCATTTTCATAAATCTGCTTCACCACCGCATCCGTCAATTTAAATGCTTTCTCCTCCATTCCCATCTGTACCAAAAAAGCGGCCAACCCAAAATTAATCCCCGTCCAAACTTCCAAAGGATGAGTTGCATTGGGATTTTCCGGCGAACCGTTCAGCATCACCCCATTCGCCGCACCGAACTCCCCCTCATTGAACTTCAAAAAGCAAGATTCATACACAGTTTCTAAAGCACTGGCTGCACATTCTGGCGGCACAATATCCGGCAATCCTAACAGTTTCGCGTAAAATTGACCGCACAGTTGGTCGGCCATCACCACTTCGGAATTACTCTCGCTATCCAAACGGTAATATTGACCGTTCCACAGTTTTTCTTGATAGCTGGGTCTTGCTTGTAGCAGCCAACTGTGATATAATGCTATCTTTGCTTGAGGGTTAGGAATTATCTCCGGTGCTGCATCTTCCAAAATTTCGCCGATCGCGATCGCAGCCTCCAGCGCCGCCAACCACAAACCGCCGCAATACGCACTTATTCCCCGCATTTGCCAGTCATCAAACGTCTGATCCGGTGCTCCCGAATTCTCAGGAATTCCGTCCCCATCCTCATCAAAAGTTTTCAGATAAGCCAAAGCCTCAACAATTGCCGGCCAACACTCTTGCAAAAACTCGCAATCTGTACCGCCAGTCAACAGGAAATCCCGATAAACCTGCAACACAAAATCGCAAGGCAAATCCTTCCACAAATTGCAATCTTGATAGCTAGTATAATTCGTTTTCTCCCAAGGATGTTCGTTAGGAGCACCCAAATCATGTGGCGTCGCACCCACAGCTTTTCTAATAGCCGAAGCTTGATTCCAGCCAATAATTCTCGGCGTATCGTCTCCTGCAGAAATTGCCCTAGCGAACGCTAGAACCACCGACTTTTCCAAATCAGGCCACAGCATCAACAAAGCAAAAGAACCGTAAAGCCGCACGTCCAAACTTTCGTACCAGCGGTAATCAATGCACTCCAAAACCGCAAATTGACCCTTGGGATCGCGTTCGTCAGCCGCACTCCAAAGAGTACCGCCGTCTGTGAGGGCGTATAACTCGTTAAACAAAGCCATTTTAAAACTGTCTGACAAATCTTTCCGTTCTAAAATGGGTTTTTGCCAAGCTTCAATATTTTCGCGCCAAGTATCGGAATGCTTCATTGCAGTGCGAATAATCGGCCAAGCATTTTTGCCGTTACGGCCGAAGAAATCTGTATAGCGGCGGTAGTACCAAACTCCCGATGCAAACTCAGTAACGGGCAAATCCCAAGCTATAATAAAGGGAATTTTGCGAGTTTTTCCCGGTCGAATAGTAAAGCGAACTGCGATCGCACAAGCCAACTGTTCTCCTGCTGCTGCGGCTGTCTCGTCTTTGTCATCCAACAAGAAACCTTCAGCAGAAAAGTTGCGCCAAACATCCTCGCCATTCCCCGCCGGGTTCCAGCGAGTTTGATAGAATACTTCTACCGCCGGATTAGTAATAGTTGCGATCGCCCATTGTCCATCCCCCTCTTGCGGTTCCTCCTCAGCAGTCAACCGCGTCATCACGCAACCGATGCGGTGAAAATCTTCCACCAACAAATTCAAATTTCCGGCACTTTCTCCCCACCGGGGTTGATAGTCATAAAATGGACTACCATCATCTCGAACCATCACTTTCGGCGACTTGTTGGCATTAGTAAACCAACCAACAATATTCTCCCAAGTCAGCATGATGCTGAGAGTAATCGGCGCATCTGTAGGATTGTGCGCCACCCATTCAAACATGGCTACTGGGTAACTGCTTTCCTGATAATTGTTCGGCAAAATTGGCGAAAATTGCTCGCAGCTTAATTGAGCCTCAAACACATTTTCGTAAACAAACCAACTGCGCGGATACAAAGCATGATAAGTACCAGAATTAGACTTTACCCCTCTCCCTTCATCCTGGTGTATTCTATCCGTTCCATCCGTTACAAAATCCGCTGCCGAACTTCCTTCTTCCTTCTTCCTTCTTCCTTCCGATGGATACCATTTCCAACTAGATAAACTGCCATCGGTAGGCGGTTCAGTGGACAGTGCAAAAGCTTGTTTCTTGCCTTGAGTTTCTTCAAAAACGCTGAACTGACAAGCGGGCAAACTGCGAAAAATGTGCTCGCCGCCGTCAATGTGCCAGAGGTTGAAGTCGCCGCGGGACGATCGCCCGATGCAGCCGGCACCGAACCCACCCAGAGGCATTCCGTGCCAGGGGCCGTCGTCGAGATTGCTTGCGTAGCGGACTGTATAGGGATTCTCCCAACCGAGGCCGATGGGACGTTTCCAGGTGTGCGGGGGGATGTTTGGATTGGATGTGCGATCGTTATTCATGTGATTAATCTTAGCGCTCGATCGAGCTTGACAATTTTTTTATTTAATTTTAAACTTTTATCGCTCGAACAAACCCCGATTTTTCCGAAGATTGTTGACTGTTGATTGTTGACTATCAAGCAATTGGTTTCTGGTTCGCCGGCTTCATCAATTCTCCAATCTAAAATCTCAAGTCTAAAATCTAAAATCGCTCGACTGTTGATTGTTGATTGTTGACTATCAAGCAATTGGTTTCTGGTTCGTCGGCTTCATCAATTCTCCAATCTAAAATCTAAAATCGCTCGACTGTTGACTGTTGATTGTTGACTATCAAGCAATTGGTTTCTGGTTCGTCGGCTTCATCAATTCTCCAATCTAAAATCTAAAATCTAAAATCTAAAATCGCTCGACTTCTACCACAAATTTAATAGATCGTCCCAGCGTAATCACAGGTTCTCTTTCCCAGAGAGGTTCGCTGACAATAGCGGTTTCATCTAACACGACAATATCGGGACGGCGGGCAGTAGCTGCATCTGAGAATGGACGGATTAAACAAGTGCGGGGAATGAACCAAGGTAGTTTTTCGGCTGCGATGGCGATGCCGATTTGAGTTGCTAGTTTACCGCTGACGGTTTCGTGGGGGCCTGTGGGTTCCATGTCAACTAATTCTCCGTCAGCGAGCTCGTAGCGGAAGTTGTCACAATATCGATCGAGGAATGTTTCAAAAGTTAAGATTTTTGGCGCAGTGTAAGCCATTGGAAACTAATAGTTTTTTGCTTTATTTTAATTACTGTACTTTAGCATTCTTGTCAAATAAAACTAACCCGGAGATCCCCCCTAGCCCCCCTTAATAAGGGGGGGACAAGAAATATTCTCAAAATTCCCTCAACTAATCAAATCCCAAATCAGAACCTTTCCCCGCGTGAACCAGAGCCAACTTTTCGTAACGCTTAGCGTGTTCCACCAACTCCGCAACTTCTTCCTCAGAGACATCCCGCAGGCGTTTGGCAGGCACTCCCGCAACTAGCGTGTGAGGGGGAACATCCTTGGTGACAACAGCCCCTGCACCGACGATAGAGCCAGTTCCCACCCTCACTCCGTCCAGGACGATCGCCCCAATCCCGATCAGGCAGCCCCGTTCAATGTAAGCTGAGTGAATCACGGCTCGGTGTCCCACTGTCACGAAATCTTCCAAAACAGTCGGTTTCCCCGGATCGCCGTGCAGAATTGCTCCATCTTGGATATTGGTACTTGAGCCGATCGCAATTCGCTCTATATCCGCCCGCACCACCGCCCCGTACCAGATACTAGCGCCTGCAGCCACCTCAACCCTGCCGATCACAACAGCGCCTGGGGCGACAAAAGCCGCTTGGGATAGATCAGGCCTGGGCAAATAGGAAGGAGGTGCAGACAGATGTTCGTTGAGATTGCTCATTAGTTGGTCGATCGTTATACTTCTAGCAGATTAGCTGGTTGTTGATACGGGATATAATAAAAGTATTTGGGACTTTTGCAGAGAAAATATGCTGGGACGCAAATAAATGATTGAAGTTGCCTTGCAATACCCGATGTTTGGCCCGGAAATTCAGTGTCCCCACTGTCGCCAAACAATTCCGGCTCTAACGCTCACGGATACCTATTTGTGTCCGCGTCACGGGGCATTTGAGGCAGATCCAAAAACGGGGGAACTGGTTCACCTTCAGTCTGGGCGGCACTGGCGCCGCTGGGAGAATGAATGGTATCGCCAGCACACGCACCCGGACGGGATTCGGTTTGAAATTCACGAAGCCCTCGATCGACTGTATACTCAAGGCTACCGAGCAACTCGCGTGATCGTTGCCCAACGCTATCGGGACTTAATCAGCGCTTATTTGGAACGCAGCACGCCTTGGCGAGGTCAGTCGGAATCGCCGCGGCCCAGGCTGTACGGTTTGCCTGTGGATTTTAGCCCCGATCCTCAAGACGACCCTTGTTGGGAAGTGATTAATTTTGATTTGGAAAAAGAGCCGGGAGTTCCGATTAGATATCCCTATTTTCGGTTGTTTGAATAGTCCGTTGACAGTTGGCAGTTGTCCGTTGACAGTTGGCAGTTGTCCGTTGTCATTAGGAAATTAACTGACTAAATTTATTCCTGAGTCTGGAATTATCAGTAATAAGTAAATAAAGTAACTAATGATTAACAAATCATAAAGCCGATTAATAACAACTATCAACTGACAACTATCAACTGACAATTATCAACTGCCAACTATCAACTGCCAACTGCCAAAATCTAATGCACCACGCCTCGATTCGCACTGCTAACATTCACCGGGCGATCGCCTTTTACGAACAGTTGGGATTTACTGTGAGCGATCGCTTTACCACAGGTTACACCCTAGCCTGTTGGATGGAAGGTCTCAACGGACGCATCGAATTAATTCAAATCCCGGAACCAAAACCCGCACCAGATGCTTTCGGAGACGAGCATTATGTTGGATATTATCATTTATCTTTCGATTTAACTGAGGCGACAACTGACTTGCCTAGTTGGTTGCAGTCTCTGAAACAGCGGTTTGAGGAAGCTGCTAAAGACCAACCAAACCAGTTTCAAGCTTTGAAAGTTTTATTAGAACCGACTCAACAGGCGATCGGGCAAAATGTTTACGAAGTAGCTTTTATTGCCGATACAGACGGTTTGCCCTTAGAGTTTATCCGGCGCATGAATGACTAATTAAGTCAGAAATCCCATCAGCGTGCATCTGTGTTAATGGGAGCATCTCAATGAAAGCAGCAAAGCTCGAAATTGGAATTAGGAGTCAGGAGTCAGGAGCCAGGAGAAAAGAGTCAGAAGGAAGAAGAAAGAAGTGTTTTTGCAAATATGAGATGCTCCCGTGTTAATCCGCTGACATCTGCGGTTAAAAAATTCCCATCCCACTAATGTGCTTTAATAAGGAGATATAGCCTTTCGAGCTCTCATATGAGGTACTCATGGGCATAGGGCATAGGCCTCCGTGGGCATAGGGCATAGGGCATACCTCACTTTTTTGAGAACCGCTATAAATTCACCAATAACTTAAGTAGAAGGAAGAAGGAATCATGCTGAGAGAGCAAGCTTTTCAACCATCTGCATCTTACATTTGATCACCTAAATTTACTTAATAATATCAAATCCGTTAGCATCGGAATAGTAAATCCGAGTTCACTGTTCACTGTTCACAGTCAACAGTCAACAGTCAACAGTCAACAGTCAACCGTCAACATCATTCAGGTGTAACCGGAAATGATATAACCCATAACCATAAGCATAAAAACAAAACCCGCTGGCGCGGGCTTCATCTTAATCCTTATGGTTAATAAATTACGGTTTCAACTACTTACTTTTTAGGAACAAGAGCCTCATTAGCGGTTACGGGAGGGGGAGACGAAGCGGTAGTTCGCAAAAGTGCGATCGCCTGCGCGTAGCAAGGATCATCCTTAGTCGCAACCAACATCGGTTTGTTAGCTAATTTCAGCTTTTGTTCGTCGGTGACTTCGACTTTGACATCGGGAGTAACCCCCTTCTGGCTGATATCCGTACCGTTGGGAGTATAGTAGTGAGCGATCGTCACCGCCAATCCCGAACCGTCAGCCAAAGAATGCACCGACTGCACCAAAGCTTTGCCAAAAGTTTGGCCGCCCATCACAGTTGCGCGCTTATTATCCTTGAGAGCACCGGCCAAAATCTCGCTGGCGCTGGCTGAGTTGTCGTCCACGAGCACCACCAAAGGCTTGTCAGTGAGCGCAGTGCGATTTGCCTTCATTTCCTGAGAATCGCCCGCGCGATCGACTGTGCGGACGATCGCCCCTGTATCCATCCACATCCGAGCGATATCAATGCTCACTCGCAGCAAACCGCCGGGATTCCCCCGCAAATCCAAAACAAAAGCGTCAGCTTTCTGAGCCGAGAGCTTTTTAATCGCCACCTCCATTTGTTCGCCCGCGTGGGAGCTAAACTCTTGTAAACGGATGTAACCCACATTCTTACCGCCTTCATTCTTGAGGCTGTAGCGAACCGCGGCTACCTCAATTCTCGCCCTAGTCAGAGTGATGTCAAATTCGCTTTTGCCCTCACGAGCAATCCGCAGCGTGACTTTCGTACCTTCGTCGCCCCGAATTACCTGAGCCGCATCCGAGACAGTCATGCCTTTGGTAGTTTTGCCGTCAATCACCAAAATCGTATCGCCCGCTAGAATCCCTGCCTTCAGGGCCGGGGAATTTTCCATCGGCTCGACTACCCTAATCGCTTTCGTTTTCTCGTCTTCTTCCAGCCTCATCCCCACCCCTGTCAGTTCCCCAGAGGTTTGATTCGTCAGCGCTTCGTACTGCTTCGGGTCCATGAAGCGCGTGTACTGGTCGTTTAATTTCTCTAGCGCTTTGCGGAGAGCGGTGTAAGCAGCTTCGCGAGAGGTATAGTTTTTGCTCAACAGTTCTTGGCGGGTCAATTGCCAGTCAGTCTTGTTAAAGCTGCCATCAACATACTCTCGGTTGACAATTTGCCAAGCTTCGTCTAATACAGCTTTGGGGCTATCTTGAAGCTCAGCGCGGACTGATTGACTCAGGCCGGGAACGAGCAAAGATATCGAAGCGGTTGTTGCCATCGCCCCACTGAACAGGGCTGCCTGTAACTTTGAAAAGCGTTTGCGGGCTTGATTCATTGAATTTGGCTCAATTCGATTTTAGATTTTTGATTTGAGATTTTATATTGCTAAAAAATCTCACACTACTACTTAAACTATTGTGTGGAGGCTCCACCATCCCTTTGGACAGTTTAACGAGATTCTTAGTCGATCGCCAACCAAATCTTACTCTCTTTCAATAAACTTAATTTAAAACTTGGATTTATAAAGTGCCGTGGAAGCTAAAATCGAACAATTTTCGCGTAAGTGGTTGAGCCTGCTCCTTAATGGAGCTATCGGTCTAGCAGCGCTGGCGGGGGTCGTCGCCATGCAGTCTAGCGGACAGTTGGGCGGAATGTCCCCAGTTGGCGTTCAGGGGCAAAAGGCTCTCTCTGGAATGTCTGCTGCCAGTTTCAAGCAAGCCGCACAGCAAGAAGCGCAGCAAGAAGCCCTGCGGCTAAAAATGCTCAAAACAATCCCTAGTTTTGGGTTTGACAATTTAATTGCAGATTGGACATTTCTCAAATTTTTGCAGTATTTTGGCGACGACGAAGCGCGAGATGTAACGGGCTACAATCTGAGCCAAGATTATTTTGACATAGTTACGCAACGCGACCCGCGGTGGGCTGACATCTACCTGTTTCTTTCCACAGCTATTTCTTTTTATCAAGGAAAGCCTGAAACTGCTGTTGAGTTTATAGAGCGCGGTACTAGCGCCCTTGCCCTTTCGCCGCAACTTCATTCCCAATCGTGGATAGTGTGGCGAACTAAAGGTATTGATGAGTTGCTGCTGTTGGGGGATATTCCCGAGTCAATTCGCTCTCACGAAATGACCGCTGATTGGGTGGAAGGAACCCCGGAAGGGCCACAATTGGCGCCGAGGTTTCGAGCAACTGCTGAGTTTTTGCGCCGAGATCCCGATAGCGTGCCGGTGCGGTTTAATGCTTGGAGCACGGTTTATGCTCAAACAACTGATAAGTTGGTGCGTCAAAGGGCGAGACAAGCTCTTGTCAAGTTGGGAGCTCAGGTGCAAAAAGATCAGGATGGAAACGAGAGTTTTATTTTGCCGCCTCGAAAGTAAGCAGAAGGAAGAAGGAAGAAGGAAGAAGGAAGAAGGAAGAAGGAAGAAGGAAGAAGGAAGAAGGAAGTCGGAAGAAGGAAGAAGGGAAATGCAGTCGCAGTAATAGTTTCAGATATCAAGAATGTCCTAAATGTCAAGGCGGTTGACTGTAATTCCCCAATCTAAAATCTCAAATCTAAAATCTCAAATCGGCTTGAGTTAGTTCCCGCCATTCACCGGGTTTGAGGCCTTCGAGACGCAAATGCCCGATCGCACATCTGACCAGCCGCAGCGTCGGAAACCCTACTGCTGCGGTCATCCGGCGCACTTGACGGTTGCGGCCTTCTGTGAGAGTCATTTCCAGCCAAGCTGTCGGCACGTTTTTGCGAAATCTAATCGGCGGTTCGCGGGGCGGCAAAGCGGGTTCTTCTAACAATAATTGCACTTTTGCCGATCGAGTCCGATAATCTTGAATTGTGACACCTGTCTGCAAAGCGGCGATCGCACTTGCATCAGGAATTCGTTCAACTTGCACCCAGTAAGTGCGGGGATGAGCGAATTTCGGGTCACTGAGTCGGTGCTGAAGGGGCCCATCATCGGTTAGCAGCAACAAACCTTCACTATCGCGATCGAGCCTTCCTACTGCATAAATGTTAGGAATAGGAATATAGTCTTTGAGAGTGCTGCGTTTAGTTTCGCTGGAGTTGTCAGTGAATTGAGTTAAAACATCATAGGGTTTGTAAAATAGAATGTAACGATAGGGCATGACAAATTAAAAAATAAAAATGTACTAATGTCAATAAAATTGTAGATACTGTCTTGAACTGTCAAGGGGTAGCAAGTAAATAATTGGGGTCGAAAGGCTTTTGGGACTTTAAAATAC